>JBAUHP010000392.1:0-4968 GCA_049680345.1 Albidovulum sp.
ATCGCCAGATTTATGACGATACCAAGGGAGACTATTACGCCCTGCCAGATGTAGAGTCGGTGGATCAATCATCTTTGTAAGAGCTTGCGAAGCGGCCCTTCGCCAAACAGTTGGGGCTGGTAACTTCGTCCCCATAGCCGACACCAACACACGCGCAAACCGACAGCCCCGACCGGGGCTGGCCAAACGCGCGTTTGCAGGCAGGTCCAGCCCGAAAATCGGTTAATTTTTCGTGAAGATTTTTCACAAGATCATTAAATATCAATGCCTTGTGGAAATTTTCACAGTGAAAATCGCACTATTTCACGAACAGATCATCCTGTCCCGGCGCTTTGGGTTGGGGCAGCCCCAGATGCGCCCAGGCCTTGGCCGCCAGCATCCGCCCACGCGGGGTGCGTTGGATAAGGCCTTGCTGAAGCAAGAACGGCTCGATCACTTCCTCGATCGAATCCCGTGCCTCGGATAGGGCGGCACAAAGGGTCTCGGCCCCCACCGGCCCGCCTGCATAATTTTCGGCGATCAGGCTCAGATAGCGCCGGTCGGCCCCGTCCAGCCCCAGATGATCGACCCCAAGCCGGGTCAGCGCATTATCGGCAAGCGCGCGGGTCAGGCGCCCGTCGCCCTCGACCAGCGCGAAATCGACGACCCGGCGCAGCAATCGCCCCGCGATCCGCGGGGTTCCGCGCGCCCGGCGGGCAATCTCAAGCGTGCCCGCAGGTTCACTTTCGATGTTCAAAAGCCGCGCCCCGCGGGTGACGATATGATCCAGCTCCTCGACCGAATAAAACTGCAACCGCGTCGGAATACCAAACCGGTCACGCAGGGGGGTGGTCAAAAGCCCCATCCGCGTCGTGGCGCCCACAAGCGTGAAGGGCTGCAACTCGATCCGGACGGTGCGCGCCGCAGGGCCTTCGCCAATCACCAGATCCAGCTCAAAATCCTCAAGGGCGGGGTAAAGCACCTCTTCCACCGCCGGGTTAAGGCGGTGGATCTCGTCGATGAACAAGACATCGCGCGCCTCAAGATTGGTCAAGATCGCGGCCAGATCGCCGGCCCGCGCCAGAACCGGGCCAGAGGTCATGCGGAAGTTCACCCCCAACTCACGCGCCATGATCTGCGCAAGCGTGGTCTTGCCAAGGCCGGGGGGGCCATGAAACAGCGTGTGATCCATCGCCTGACCGCGCATCTTGGCGCTTTCGATGAAGACCCGCAGATTGGCCCGCGCCTCTTGCTGTCCGACGAAATCGTCAAGCGTCTGCGGGCGCAAGGACCGGTCAAGATCATCCGGTTGCGGGGTTGGGCGAAGGGTTGGGTCTGGCTGGCTCATATCATGCCTTCGGTGCCATAAGCTTCAGGCTTGCGCGGATCAGCGCCCCGGCATCCATGCCTTCATTGGCACCCGCAGCCTCGGCCACGGCGGCGGCGGCCTCACCCTGACCGTAACCTAGGTTGATAAGCGCCGAAAGCGTGTCGGCGGTCGCATTGGCCGCCGGACTTATTGCGCGCTTGGGGGTGGCGGTGGCCGGACGCTTGGGGGCCGCGTCCTCGATCACATCATCCACCGCACTTGTCTCAATGCCAAGCGCGCCGCCAAGGGCCATGACCGCCGGGGCCTTGTCTTTGAGTTCGAGCACCACCCGTTGCGCAAGTTTCGGCCCGACGCCGGGTGCTGCCTTGATCGCAGCGGCATCGCCCAAGGCAATCGCGCGGCTCACCCCATCGGGGCCCAATGCCCCCAAGATGGCCATAGCTGCCTTGGCACCCACGCCTTGCACGGTGACCAAGAGCCGGTACCATTCCTTCTCCAAAAGGCTTGGAAAGCCGAAAAGCTGCAAAAGATCCTCACGCACCAGAAGGTCGGTATAAAGGGCTGCCGCCTCTCCCACCGCAGGCAGGCTGGCGGCGGTGCGTGACGAGATATGGACGATGTAGCCGACACCGCGCACATCGATCAGCACATGATCCGATGCCCGGTGTAAGATCGTCCCTGCGACCCGCCCGATCATGCCGCCCCCTTCATTGCGGCGGCCAGACGCCCCGCGCTTTGCACGTGATGCGCATGACAGATGGCCACGGCCAAAGCATCGGCGGCATCGGGCCCGGCCAATTCCACCCCCGGCAGCTGATGGCGCACCATATGGGCGACCTGCGCCTTATCGGCATGGCCCACGCCGACGACCGCCTTCTTGACCGCATTGGGCGCATATTCCCCGACGCGAAGCCCCGCCTGTGCAGGCACCAGCAGCGCAATGCCGCGCGCCTGCCCCAGCTTCAGGGTTGCGACCGCATCTTTATTCACAAAAGTTTGCTCTACCGCCGCTGCATCCGGGCAATATTCAGCCAAAACCAGAGTCAGCGCCGCATGTAACGACAACAGCCGCGTGGCCAGATCATCACCGGTTGAGTGGATAACCCCGTTCGCAATATGACTGAGTCGCGATCCGTTCACCTCAATCACCCCCCAGCCGAGGTTTCTCAGGCCCGGATCAATCCCCAAAACGCGCATAATCTGCCCCAACTCACTGCCATCTGTTGCTTTTCGGACACGATTAGCACGAAAGGCGAACATCAGGAAGCGTAAAAGCCACCCCGGGGCCGTTGCCCGACCGCGCCCCCTCTTGAAGGTCACTTCTACCAAATCCGCCAACAATTCAACCAAAACCGACGGATCTTGCATGAATGAACCCGGATTTATGGCTTAATATTAACATGTTATAGACAAAATTGTGGCTCAGGACCCCACCCAATTCAGCTATGCAAATCGCGCATGACGGGGATGCTTTTTCATCTCTGGCGCCGCGAATATCGCGCGCCTATTTGCTCTCTTGTCGGCGGCAAGATCGCTGCTCGACGGCCCGCATGTAAAAGGAATTCAACATGTCCATGTTTGAGACGACCAAAGCAACATCCGGCTTCAGCCCGCTGAACCTGGTGAACGGCATCCTGGCTTCAATCGCTTCTTGGAACGACGCACGTATGACGCGCTCCGCTCTTGGCAAGCTTTCGGACCGTGAACTTGACGATATCGGCCTGAGCCGTGGCGACATCGACTATATCGCACAACGGGCTTAATTTGGGCCCCGGTACTGCGACGATCGTCGCCTAAGGTCGCATCGGATATCCGATGCGGCCTTCGCATTTTCAGACCAGGCGTTTACTTTCAGCGACGTTCTTAATAGGCCCACTTGCGAATACCGGCGACAATCGCCGATGAAACCGGATCAAACTGCAACACCGCCGCCCCGATCTGGTCCGATGTTGGCCCCTCTTGCAATTGCTGGACCCGATACGCATAGGTATCCGCCCCAACCGCAAGCTGCATGCTGACCTTAAGCGCCAGCAAGACAATCGCAATCACCAGAACCAGTCGAAACAGCCGAAAACTCCGGCGATGCGGACGATGGGCGGTATAGTAAGATTTTCCCAAGGTGCCGACAGCCTCAAAACCTCCGCCCGCCCTGTGGATATGGTCGATACGCTTCAGACGCCCTTGAAAATTCTTGGTATTTGGATCGGCCATGACGACCCTCCGCGCTGGAAATATCTGGGACGCAGACATAATCCGCAATTGCGGCGGTTTCGGGGCATAAATTCCACGTCAACCTTAACCGCGCCGCAAGACCAAAGTCGTCCACTCCGTAACCTCATCGCGTGCGGCCGGTAAGAAACCGGCGCGCTTATAGACCGCAAGCACTTCATCGGCCTGGGTATTGAGGATGCCGGATAGAATTGCATAGCCGCCCGACGCGATATGCTTCGCGATGTCTGGCGCAAGATCAATCAGCGGGCCTTTGAGGATATTGGCGAAGACAAGATCATAAGGCGCGCGCGCGGCCAGCTCTGCTTGGCCAAAGCCTGCCGCCTCGACACAGCGCACCTTGTCGCCCAGACCGTTGGCCGCCACATTGACAAGGGCCACATCAACCGCCGTCGCGTCAATATCAGAGGCGATGACCGCTTCGGGCCAGATCGAAGCCGCAGCCATGGCCAAAACCGCCGTCCCGCATCCGATATCGGCAACATTACGTCCGCGAAAGCCGCAACGGTCCAACCGGTCAAGCGCCATCAAACAGCCATATGTGGTGCCGTGGTGGCCGGTTCCAAAGGCCATCGCCGCCTCTATCAGCAATGCCACCGCCCCTTCGGGGACCTTGTCGGCATCATGTGCCCCATAGACAAAGAACCGCCCCGCCGCGACCGGCTGCAATTCGCGCTTCACATGCGCGACCCAGTCGGTATCGGGCACCAAAGAGACGGTGAAGGGGCGCGCGCCGTAGATGGCGGCCATCAGCGCCAGTTCGGTATCGTCGGGTTCTTCCTCGAAATAGACCCCAACCTCATAGCGGCCAGAGCCGTCTTCAATCTCGAACACGCCCACACCCATCGGGGCGGGCAGGAAATTATCCATCGCCTCGGCAAGTGCTTCGGCGGATTCTTTGGCATCAAGTGTGGTCAGGGCAGCATAGGTCGGCATCAAGGCCTCCGGTCACATATTCGGCGCGCCGAGTATTCGTCGCCCGACCTAACGTCAAGTCGAAGCCGGGTCCAGCCGCGGCGCACCGGCCTTCAGACGGCAGATATAGCGCCAAGCTAGCCAGCCCGCCACACTTCCAGCCAGAACATTGGCCAAAGCATTGGCCCAGACAACACCCGTGGCACCTAACCAACCCGTTAGAACCAACGCCAGCGGAAACATCAAGATGCCGTCGCGCATCCAATTGGCGCCAGTGCTCCACAACGGGCGGCCAAGATTGTTGAAAGCGGCATTAGCCACGAACAATGCACCGGTAAAGATGAAGGCGCCAGCGGCAAAATGGGTAAACATCCGCACAATCGCCTCGCCCTCGGGTGACAGGCGGAAAGAGGTTGCGATCGGGCCGCTGAGCGCCGCCATAAGCGCCCAGGTAATCAGCGTATAGACCGCGCAGAACTTCAGCGCGGCCACAAACGCCTCGGCCACGCGGTCAG
>JBAUHP010000393.1:0-3684 GCA_049680345.1 Albidovulum sp.
CAGGCCCACCCGCGTCGGTCACAAGAACGATATTCGAGAATCCACCCGCATTCAGCGCGCCCATCACCTGCACAACCCGCTCATAAGGGATGGTGCCATCGGCGCGCAAAAACAGCTTGTCATCGACGCGCTCGGCGGCAATTGCCGTCAGCTTGGCGATCAGCTCGCCCTCGGTCACGGGGGTTTCTTGGATGAAGATGATGCCGTCGGCCTGAACCGAGATTGTCAGCGGCTCTTCTTGCTGGGTCGGCACGGCCTGTGCTGCGGTCTTGGGCAGCTCCAACGGCACACCCACGGTCAACAACGGCGCTGCGACCATGAAGATGATCAGCAACACCAGCATCACATCAACAAAAGGTGTTACGTTGATCTCGCTCATCACCGCCGCTTTGCCGCGCGACCCACGGCGGCGACGCCCGCCCCCGCCCGGTTTCATGCCCGCACCAACCATGGCTCAAGCGTCCAGCTGGCGCGACAAGATGGTCGCAAACTCATCCGCAAAGGCTTCATAGCCCGCGATGATCCGGTCACTGTCGGTCGAAAGCTTGTTGTAGAAAATAACCGCCGGAATGGCCGCCAACAGGCCCAGGGCCGTCGCCACCAACGCCTCGGCAATCCCCGGCGCCACAACCGCAAGCGAGGTGTTTTGCGAAATCGCGATCTGCTCAAACGCGGTCTTGATCCCCCAAACCGTCCCGAACAGACCGATGAAGGGCGCCGTTGACCCGACCGTGGCCAAAAACGGCAAACCGCGCGTCAGATCCTCGGTTTCCTTCACGATCGCCACATCCATCGACCGATCAATCCGCGCCTGCGCACCGGCGATCAGACCGCCATCTTGCCGGTGACTGCGCCGCCATTCGGTCATGCCGCTGGCAAAGATCTTCTCCGACGCCCCGTCAGGATGCGGCCCGATCTTTTCAAACAATTCGTCCAAAGGCTCGCCCGACCAAAACGCCCGGTCAAAGACCGCAGCTTCGGTGCGTGCCTGCCGGTACGAGATGAATTTTTGCACGATGATCGCCCAAGACCATACCGAGGCCGCCATCAGCATCAGCATCACAAGCTGCACCACGAATGACGCGCGCCAAAACAGCGCAAACAAGGAAAAATCGATATCCTGCGCGTTAACTAAAGTTGAGGTGTCCATATGTCTCTGCTCGCCGGTTAGGCCGCCCTTTACCGAGCGGCTCTGATTTGACGTGATTCTAACGCGGTTTCTTGGCGAATACCACAACATCCGCAAGCCGGACGCGTGAAGCCGCCGTACAAACCTTTGTCAATGCAGCTCCGGCATCATCACCCGGCGGATGTCCGCCGGTAATCGCGCCGCCACCCCGGCTTCATTGATGCAAACCAATGTCACTTCGGCCACAAACAGCCGCTCTGCGCCGCGCAACACCTCTTGGTGCAGGCTTATCCGCGCGCCACCCAAACCTTCGGGCACGGTCGTCACCACCAACTCATCATCAAATTTTGCTGGGCGCAGATAATCCGCCTCAACCCGCCGAACAGCGAAAACCAGCCCATGTTCTGCGCGCAGCCGGGCCTGATCCACCCCAAGCCCGCGCACCCATTCGCTGCGCCCCCGTTCAATGAATTTCAGGTAATTCGCATAATAGACGATCCCCGCCAGATCGGTATCTTCATAATAAACCCGGATCATGTGGCTGTGGATCATGCGCGCGCCCTCTTATTTGGCCACAAAACCCCTATCGCTGCGCGCAGGGCCTGACAAGCCGGTCAATGCCGGTTACCAATAGGCAAAAGAAATTCTATCGGAGAGTCGCCATGGCGCAATCGGTTATCGAAGAAGACCTGACCATCGACGGCAATATCACCGCCGACAGTGGTGATGTGCATGTCAAAGGCAATGTGACCGGCGACATCACCGCCCGCGCGGTTGATGTTCATGCGACGGGCGTGGTCAAGGGCGCGATCGAGGCCGATCAGGTGAAGATCCAGGGCAAGCAATCGGGCCGGATCAAATGCGCAGAACTCTCGCTTGAAAAACTGGCCGAGGTCAAATCCGACGTCACCGCCCAGACACTGTCCTCGGAAAAGGGTGCCCGCCTGATTGGCAAGGTTCAGATCACCGGCGGCTAAAGCCTTTCGCGTTCTACCCAAACCCAACAGGCATCATCTGACGCGCCCAAATCTTTGATTTCACGCAGCGTTGGATGCGTCAGGTTCAACGCGAAAAGCCAAAGCGCTAGCACTGAACACTCATCCGCGCTGACAGCCGAAGGGCGTGGCTTGCATCCGATGCAGCCGCTGGCAAAGCCGCATCATAAGCGGCCCTGATCACCGATGCCACATCAGGGCGCAGCACCGTCACCCCGCCCGCCATCGCCAAAGGTGAGGTTTCGCCAAAGGCCCGCTCGGACCAGCACAAGATCATCAGCGCCGCCTCATTCAGCGCCAGCGCCTCAGCGGGCATATCGGCAAGCGCGCCCTTGATCCGCACAAAGGAAAAACACGCGCGGATCGCCCCCGCCTCGTCAAAGCGAAACTGCCGGTAATGATGCGCATCTTGCGCCTTCAGCCGCGCCACCAGGGGGCCAAGGCCGTCGACCAACCGGTCAAGATTGGGCACCTCCAGCAATTCGTCCCATTCCGAGAAGAAAAACAGCATCAGGTTGGCACCCAGCTCAAAATCCGTCTCGGCCATCTTATGGCCCGCCAAACCCACCACCGCCTCAACCGCGCCCTTGACCACGCTCAGCGTCGCCTCATCGACACCAAAAACCACCGGCACAATCGGCCGCCCCCAACGCGCAAAACGGTAAGCCCCCCCGGGACCACTGAACAAGCGCTGCACTTCCTCCACCGAAAGCCCCATCTTTTCGGCACCTTTCCCTTTGGTCAAATAGCCCCGCCGGATGCATAGGGTCTTCACTACGCCCAATCAAGCCAAAGCCCGCGCGCCAAACGCCCCAATTTCCCACCCCTGCCAGCCGCCCGATGCCCCACTAGGCCAGCGCTTTGGACGCGTGGCCGCCTTACGCCCCTTGCCGACATGCAGTCACGCGCGAACATCAGCCGGCCAGCGCCCGACCGCAGATGGGCGCGGCCCAGCGGCGCGCAGGCGCGCCTTTTTTTCGGGCGCGCAGGCGCAAAACGCACGAATGTCTGCCCCACGTAAAGAGCATTGATATCGTTGTCGAAAAGAGCAAGTGATCGGTCGCTCGCGCTCATGGATCTGTCTCAGGCTGCGTTATTTTGATCCGGCGCGTTCAAGAGAGGGGACCCAATGCAAGGCAGTTGTTTGTGTGGTGCAGTGAACTATCAGGTTTCCGGTCAAGTGAGATCGGTTGTGGCGTGTCATTGTACACAGTGCAGAAAAGCGTCTGGGCACTATGTGGCCGCGACGCAGGTTCGAAAAGAAGATTTCCAGATTCAGGGGGAAGACAATCTGAGCTGGTACCAATCCTCTGCAACGGCCAAGAGGGCGTTTTGCAAGACTTGCGGCAGTCAGCTTTTCTGGACCAAACTTTCCAGTGATCACCTTTCCATTATGGCCGGGACTTTGGATGGCGCAACCGGGCTCACAATGGATCGCCAGATTTATGACGATACCAAGGGAGACTATTACGCCCTGCCAGATGTAGAGTCGGTGGATCAATCATCTTTGTAAGAGCTTGCGAAGCGGCCCTTCGCCAAACAGTTGGGGCTGGTAACTTC
>JBAUHP010000394.1:0-8331 GCA_049680345.1 Albidovulum sp.
GGTCATAAAGGGCGGTGTGGCGCATCATCGCCATGATCGGTCGCTTGGCGCCGGGATTGGCCGCCATCGACTCATCAAGCCGCCCCATATAGGTTTCAGCCTCATCCATGCCGCGCGTCAGTGGCCAAGACATAATATTTGCGCCGGTTTTGACCGCGAAATCATAGCTGACCGGCGCGCGGGCCGCGACCCAGATCGGCACGTCTTTTTGCAACGGCTTTGGCACCGAGGTCGAGGTTGGGAAGGACCAAAACTCGCCCTCATGCGCGTAATCGCCCTTCCAAAGTGCCTGAACCGCAGGCAGCATTTCTTGCATATAGCGCCAGCCTTCGGATTGCTTCAGCCCCGGTGCCATGCGGTCAAACTCGCGCTGATAAGCGCCCGAGCCGATGCCGAATTCCAGCCGCCCGCCGGTGATCAGATCGACAAAAGCCGCCTCACCGGCAAGTTTGATCGGATGCCAATAGGGGGCGACGGCTACGGCGGTGCCAAGCCGGATCCGGTTAGTATGCGCCCCCCACCACGCCAGAATGGAAAACGGATTGGGGGCGATGGTCATTTCCAGCGCGTGATGCTCGGCGGCCCAGACGATGGTGAAACCGCCCTCTTCGGCCATCTGCACCATCTCAAGCGTATGGCGCGCGACCTCCTCCATGCTCAGGCTGTCGTCGATACGCTCAAGATTAATCGCCAGTTGAAACTTCATCTCTTCCCTCCACAGATGGCCTGTTGCCGCTTATGTTGGCGGCTTTGCGCCCCGATATTGTCGAAAATTCGCCGCTTGGCCGGTTTTTTCGCCATGGCATTCCAGCAAAAAATGCCCGGGCCCAAGCGCGCTCAGCGCATAACGAAAGGATTGGCCATCGGCGCGTCCGAGGTATTGACCCAGATGGTCTTGGGCCGGGTGTAATCATACATCGCCTGAAACCCGCTTTCGCGCCCATAGCCCGAGCCTTTGACCCCGCCAAACTCGGCAATGGGTGATACGACGCGGTAGGTATTGATCCAGACAATCCCGGCGCGGATGGCCTTCGACATCCGCAACTGGCGCGCGCCGTTGCGGGTGAATATCCCGGCCGCCAGCCCGTGCTTGGTGTCATTGGCAAGACCGATTACTTCTTCTTCAGTGCGGAACCGTTGCACCGACAGCACCGGGCCGAACAATTCGGTGTCGATAATCCGCAGATCTTGGCGCGGGCACTCAAGGATCGTCGGCTCGTAATAGGTGCCGCCCATCCCGTCGGGCTGTTTGCCGCCGCACAAGACCTTGGCACCTTCGCTGACCGCATGGGCCACTTCGCGCTCAATATGTTCCAGCTGGCCCATGGTGCACAAAGGCCCCATCTGGGTTTCTTCGGCCAATGGATCACCAATGCGAATTTGACGGGCCAATGCGGTCATCTTTTCCAGAAACTCATCGGCGATATCTTCATGCAGATAGAGCCGCGATCCGGCGACGCAGCTTTGCCCGGTGGCCCCGAAAATCCCTGCAATAGAGCCGTTTACAGCGCTTTCCACATCGGCATCTTCAAAGACGATGAAGGGCGATTTGCCGCCCAGTTCCAAGGACACTTCGGCGAAATTCTCCGCCGAATTGTAAAGCACATGGCGCGCCGCATTGGGTCCGCCGGTAAAGGAAATCCGCGCAACCAACGGATGCGAGGTCAGCACCTTGCCGCAAGGATCGCCATGGCCGGTGACGATGTTGATCACGCCAGGGGGAAAGCCCGCCGCCTCGACCAATTCGCCAAATTCCAGCATCGCAGCCGATGCATGTTCCGAGGCTTTCAGCACGATCGTATTGCCCGCCGCCAGCGCCGGTCCCATCTTTACCGCCACCAAAAACAGCTGCGAATTCCAAGGCACGATGGCGGCCACCACGCCCAAAGGTTCGCGCCGGGTAAAAACAAACAGATCGGGCTTGTCGATTGGCAAAGTCTCACCCGCGATTTTATCGGCGCAGCCTGCATAGAAGTGAAAAAACTCGGCAATATATTTCGCCTGCCAGCGGGTTTCCTTTAGCATCTTGCCGGTATCGACCGATTCCGTGCGCCCCAGTTCCTCGGACCGTTCGGCCAAAAGATCACCCAGCTTGCGCAACAGCCGCCCACGCGCCGAAGGCACCATCTCGGCCCATGGGCCGGACAGGAAGGCGCGGTCGGCGGCGCGCACTGCGCGGTCAACATCTTCGGCGGTGGCTTCGGGGATGCGCGACCAGACTTTGCCGGTTGCGGGGTTCACTGAATCGAACATACCACCATCAGATGCGCCCACCCATGCGCCGTCGATCAGCATTTTGTAGCTTTTTATCTTATCCATGGCCCGACCTATCCTTGTCACTTTTCCCCATACTGGACGGATTGGCCAAAACATGCTTGGATTTTTCGACAAGCCATGGCGAAAAATACGGAGGCGTGTTTCGCGGCAGATGGCACCCATGATAGAACGGAGGTGCCTCATGCCACAAAAACAAGTCATCGGAGAGCCGCTGGTTATCGGTGGGCGCCAGCTTTCGCTAAGCCGGGCGATCCGGGCGGGCGATTTCGTCTTTCTGACCGGTCAGGTGCCGATGAAGGACGGTGCGGTGATGGTGACCGGCACGATAGAGGATCAGACCCGCGCGGTGCTGGACGATATTACCGCCACATTGGCGCTTGCCGGTTGCAGCCGCGATGATGTGGTCAAGGCCATGGTCTGGCTGGTGGCCCGCGCCGATTTTCCGGGCTTCAACGCGGTTTACGGCGAATATTTCCCCAATGATCCGCCCGCGCGGTCAGCCGTTGTCAGCGATTTGCTGGTTGACGTGAAAGTGGAGGTTGAAGTTGTGGCCTACCGCCCGGTCACAACATGACCTTGGCACCCGATGGCACGGCTTATGATCTAACCGGCCCTGACGGCGCCCCGGTGGTGGTATTGGTGCATGGGCTGGGTCTGAACCGCGCCTGCTGGCAATGGCTGCAGCCCGATCTGGCGATGCGCTACCGGGTTTTGGCCTATGATCTGCTGGGGCATGGCGAAAGTGCTCCGCCGCCTGCCGATCCCACGCTTAAGACTCTTTCGGATCAGCTTGCCGGGCTTCTGGATCAATTGGGGCTGAACCGCGCCGCGATAGTCGGCTTTTCGCTGGGCGGTATGATTGCGCGGCGCTTTGCGCAAGATCATCCGGCCCGCGCGGCAGCGCTTGGGATCTTGCATTCGCCCCATAAACGCGACGCGACGGCGCAAGCGGCGATTCTTGCCCGCGTTGATCAAGCCGCAGCCGAGGGACCATCGGCAACGGTTGAGGCCGCACTTGAACGCTGGTTCACCGAAAGATACCGCGCGCATAACCCCGACATGATGGATCTGGTGCGGGGCTGGGTCTTGGCCAATGACCGCGCCATCTACCCACATATCTACAGGATCTTGGCCGAAGGGATTGATGAGATCGTCACGCCCAACCCGCCGATCACAGTGCCTACGCTGGTGATCACCGGGGATCAGGATTACGGCAACGGCCCCGAGATGACCCATGCCATCGCGGCTGACATCAAGGGGGCGCAGACGCTGATCTTGCCCGGTTTACGCCACATGGCGCTGGCCGAAGATCCGGAGGCGGTGAACACCCCGCTTATTGCCTTTCTTGACTGGCATCTGGGGGTGAACGCATGAGCGGTATTCTTAAAGGCATTCGGGTCTTGGACCTTTCGCGCATGCTTTCCGGCCCCTATTGCACAATGATGCTAGCCGATCACGGTGCCGAGGTGATCAAGATCGAAGACCCTAAGGGCGATACCAGCCGCGCCAATGGCCCTTACCGAGATGACGACCCGAACCATGACTGGGCGGGCTATTTCGTCAGTCTCAACCGCTCGAAGAAAAGCGTGGTGCTCGATCTAAAATCGCCCGACGGCAAGGCCGCTTTCCGCCAGCTTGCCGCCACCGCCGATGTGGTGGTTGAAAACTTCCGTCCCGGAGTGATGGAGCGGCTGGGGCTTTCCTATGAAAGCCTTGCCGAGGCCAATCCGCGCCTTGTCTATGCCGCCATTCGCGGCTTTGGCGATCCCCGCTCGGGGGCCAGTCCTTATGGCGATTGGCCCAGCTATGATGTGGTGGCCCAAGCCATGGGTGGGTTGATCGCTCAAACTGGCCCCGATGCTGCAACCCCCACCAAGACCGGCCCCGGTATTGGCGATGTCTTTGCGGGCATGATCATGGCTTTTGGCGTGCTTGCGGCCCTGCGCGCTGCCGAGGCTAATGGTCAGGGTCAGTTCATTGATATCGCGATGTATGACGCCATGGTCAGCCTGTGCGAACGCATGATCTACCAGCATGATTTCGACGGCACCGTGCCCGGCCCTGCAGGCAATGGCCATCCGCTGCTTGCGCCTTTCGGGATCTTTCCGGCAAGCGACGGGCAGGTGGCAATCGGCATCGTTGATGATGCGTTTTGGCGGGCACTGGCAACCGCCATGGGGATGGGGGCTTTGGGCACCGACCCGCGCTATGCCACGCGTCTTGCGCGCAAAAACCACCGGGCCGAGCTGCAAAAGCTGGTCTCGGATTGGACCAAGGCGCAAAGCAAGGCCGAGGTTGGGACAAAGCTGGGCGGGCTGGTGCCGTTCGGTCCGGTCAACAACGTGGCCGATATCTTTGCCGATCCGCATATCGCCGCGCGCGGCATGATTGCCGAAGTGCCCCATGCCGAACCCGGTCTGCGCCCCTGGAAGATCGCCGCTAACCCGCTGCATTTTTCCAAATCCCCTGCGCCTACCCCCCAAACCCCCTCGCGGCTTGGTGCCGATACTGCGCATTTTTGCGAACACGCGGAGGCGCCCAATCCTGACCCGCGCGCGCTGCGCAATGCCTTTGGCGCCTTTGCCACTGGCGTCACGGTGCTGACGACCCGTCAACCCGACGGCACCCCGCGCGGCTTTACCGCCAATTCCTTTACCTCGGTATCGCTTGACCCGCCCTTGCTTTTGGTCTGCCTCGCCAAATCCGCCCATAGCTGCGAGACGTTCATGGATGCGTCGCATTTTGCTGTGAATGTGCTGGCCGAGGATCAAAAGGCGATCTCGGGCCTGTTCGCGTCGCGCGAGGCGGATAAATTCGACCAATGCGCATGGACGCCGGGTGCCGGTGATGTGCCCTTGATCGACGGGGCAATGGCGCAATTCGCCTGTGCGCGCGAAAAGCTGGTTGATGCGGGCGATCATATCGTGCTGATTGGCAGGGTGATTGATTTTGCGACCGCCGAGGCCAATCCCTTGGGATATTTCAAGGGCAATTACTTTTCCATCGGGCTGGAAAATTCGCTGGTGGATGCGGTCGCGGCGATTAGTGGCACGCGGGTCGGTGCGGTCTTGACCCATCAGGGCCAGATCCTTTTGACGCAAGCGGCAGACGGCGCGCTATCGGTGCCGGTGGCACCGGGCAAGACGCCCAATCTTGCCGGGCTACGCAGCCATCTTCAGGCCACAGGGCTGACCCCCGAGGTCGAGTTCCTTTACGCCGTCTATGAAGACCGCGAAACCGGCATGAACGGCATCTATTATCACGGTCAGGTCAGCGGGCCTTTACCGCCGGGCATGGTGATGCTGCCACTTGACGCGCTGCCGCTTGCGCGTGTCGCCAATCTGGCCGAACGCGCGATGTTGGGGCGCTACGCCGAAGAATTTCGTCATGGGGCCTTTGGCATCTATCAAGGCGATGAAACATCAGGAAAAGTGCGCCGCGTTACCGGCGTTTGAAGGAGAAAGATATGCTGCCAGAACTACGCAAGGTCATTACCTTTGACGAAGATATCCACCGTGACGGCGACCGCGCCGCAAACCCGCCCCTGCGGATGATCGGCGTGGCCGCCGTGGTCAAGAACCCCTGGCATGGCCGGGGCTTCGTTGAAGATCTGGCACCCGATATCAACCGCATGGCGCCGGTTCTGGGCAAGATGCTGACTGATCGCCTGATCACTTTGGCAGGCTCCGGCGATGCGATTGAGGCCTACGGCAAGGCCGCCCTTTGCGGCACCGATTGCGAGTTGGAGCACGGCTCTGCCCTTATCCACACCTTGCGCTTTGGCAATTATTACCGCGAAGCGGTGGGCGCCAAAACCTATCTTGGCTTCACCAACAGCCGAGGCCCTGCCAATACGCAAATCCAGATCCCCTTGATGGACAAGCATGATGGCGGGCGACGCTCGCACTACCTGACGGTGCAGTTTTCCATCCCCGACGCGCCCGGCCATGACGAATTGGTGGTGGCCCTTGGCGCGTCAACCGGCGGGCGCCCGCATCACCGTATCGGTGACCGCTATTCCGACCTCGCGGCCATCGGCGCCGATCTGGAAAACCCCGCCGGGGTCTGATGGTTTTGGCCGGGGCACCGCCGCGCCGCCCCGGCCGGTTACATAGGATCAGTTACCACTGGCGGCCAACGGCTTTCCGCGAACCTCCTGATGCTGCCATCCAACGCAGACGATCAGATAGCCGCCTTGAGCCCTCTTTGACCAATGCTGCGCCTTGCGCAAGGGTCTGCTTCCCCGTTCGAAAGCACTGGCTTTGTCCATTATTGACCAAGCCCCTAAAATCGGGGATCAGGTTGCAGGTAAACAAGGAGGCGTCGCGTAATGTTTAGACGTGATGTAATTGGCGGGATGGGAGCCTTGGGCGCAATGACGATAACCACGCCGTCTTTCGCGCAGTCTGATGATGGCCTTTATGTCCCGCCCGAAGAAGCGCAGCACCAGCGCACCTTTATGCAGTGGCCCGTTAATCGACGCGTCCATCCCGATGGGGTCTTTCTGGACATGGCGCAGCAAACGATTGCGGATATTGCCAATGCTATCTCGGAATTTGAGCCTGTCACAATGCTGGCGGCAAACGCCGATCACGCGGGTGCACGTCGGAAGCTATCGGAACGCGTTGAACTTTGGGATGTTCCAACTGAAGATTTGTGGTGTCGTGATGCGGGGCCGATCTTTGTGGTAGATGGTAAAGGTGGCATCGCCGTGCGTCATATCCAGTTTAACGGCTGGGGTGAAAAGCAGGTTAATGTGCGCGACAGCCAGATCGCTGAGCACGTCGCCAATCGCCTTGGATTGGATTTGCTTCCCACAGGTTTACGCGGTGAAGCAGGCGGCGTTGAACAAGATGGTCATGGATTGTTGCTTGCGCACGAAAGTTCTTGGGTGAATGAAAATCGCAATCCTGGGCTGTCGCGCGATGAGGTCGAGACCCGCCTTTTGCGGGCCTACGGGGCAGATCGGATGATTTGGTCGGACGGCGTTTGGGGCGAAGATATCACCGATTATCATATCGACAGTCTTGCGCGCTTTACGGGACCGGGTCGGGTATTGATCAACCTGCCTGACGAACTTGATATGTCCGATCCGTTCCACGCGGCAGCGGCTGATACGCATGACCGCCTTATCGCTAAAGGGCTTGAAGTTGACGTAATCCCCGAACCCGTCCGTCGGCGCATAGACAGCATCGATTTTGTTGCGTCCTACGCCAACTACTACGCTTGCAATGGTGGAGTGATCGCGGCCCAATTCGGGGATCCAGAGGCAGACCAAATCGCCAAAGACGCGTTGACGAGGCATTATCCGGGCCGCGACATCATCACTTTGAACGTAGACCCATTGGGCGAGATGGGTGGAGGCATCCACTGTGCCACGCAACAGATGCCCGCGGTATGAATTGGTTATCACGCCATTCGACGTCGGTTGAAGCGGTCGCGGCGAGCGTGACCGCACTGGTTGCAGTCGCCGCCCTGATCGGCGTGAAGTTTCAACTGGATGAAGCAGACCGGCTGCAAAAAGCCCAGTCTGCCCGCGAAGCCTATCGCGCGCACCTTGCCCTTGCAGCGACCCTGCCGCAGTTTGCGCAGCCCGAAGATGCGTGTCAGTTGATCCAGGCTGATCAAGCGGGGGCGTATACCTCTTTCGTCGATCACCTGCTTTATTCCGCCGAACAGATGTTGGATGTGAGTAATGGATGGGAAGAGACGTTTTTGGCGCAGCTTGCAGTCCATAGCGACTACATTTGTGCAGCAGACGGGCCGACAGGGGAAACTGAAGATACAGTTCGCCTCATATCACGCTTTAAGAGCTTGAACTGCCCCGCATTGATTACATGTCAAGGTGATCGAGAATAGATCCGTGCGACGGGGGCAATTCACTAAAGCGGACTTTGGTTGGTGACGCATCGAAGGTTGGCTCTGTCCCGCCAAGCCGACAAATCAATATTGTTGCCGAAAGGCTGCTTTTACTTTGTCGGTCCAAAGAAACGGTAGCCTGATTGCCTCAGCGCGCCCATAGGCGGCGGGTGAAGGTTGAGAGGCGTTCAAGTT
>JBAUHP010000395.1:0-12402 GCA_049680345.1 Albidovulum sp.
TGTTCCCCTTCGTCGCCGAATTCGAAGAGTTTCAAGAGGCGCGCAGGCGTCTGATCCACGAAGTTGCGCGTGAACGCAAACTTGGCCACAAGCTGCCCACAGTGCTTGAAATCGGCGCCATGCTGGAAACGCCGTCATTGGCCTATGCGCCCGATGCGTTTTTTGAGATGGCCGATTTTATTTCAATCGGCGGCAATGACCTCAAGCAGTTCTTTTTTGCCGCTGACCGCGAAAATGAGCGGGTCCGGCGGCGCTATGACATGCTCAACACCAGTTTCCTGAGCTTTTTGGGGCATATTGTCGGGCGCTGTGCCAAAGCGGGCACCCCCTTGTCCTTTTGTGGCGAAGATGCGGGGCGCCCGATCGAAGCGCTTTGCCTCGCGGCGCTTGGCATTCGGACATTGTCGATGCGTCCGGCATCGATCGGCCCGGTCAAACATCTGATCCGCAAGATCGACCTCGCCGAGTTGCGCGGCGTGATCGACCGCGCATGCAACGCGGGCGAGGTGAGCATACGCGGCGCGGTGATGGATTGGCTCTCAGGCCAAGACATCTGAAATCGATCACCCTTGCCGGGGCGCGCGCAATTTTTCGCAGAAAAATTGTCCCTTCGGGGGGCGGCGCCTTCGGCGCCGTTAAAATTTTTCGGCGAAAAATTTTCCACCGCCCGACCGATAGTTTGTTTTGAACTCAGGCCTGACGCGCCATCTCGGCGCGAAACGCATGCCCGACGCGTGTCCGTCCATGTTCAAGCGCCAAGCGCTTCAGACCAAAGCGCACCCGGGCGACATCCTCGTAATAGCTCATGAAGGAATAGTTGATCCCCGCACCTGCCACCGCCCCCAAGATCGGCACTGCCTTGCCCGCCAACTGTTTGCCAAGCATCGCCGAAAAGGCCGGCGAAACCCGGGTAATCACGGCTTGCAACGTGGCCCCATTCACGCTCATCCGGCTGCCCAAAAACGTGGTATTGACCCCGTCATCCTCCGTACCCGGCCCACCACTGCCGAATATGTCGATACAGGTAAGCCGCACCTCTTCGCTATCGGGGTCAAAGCCGTTTTCGGCCGCAACCTTCAGCATCGCCCCGAACATCAGCATCACGGTCGCGGGCAATTCAACCACAGCCGAAGCAAGACCGGCCGATCCCCCCACCGCCCCGCTTGCCGCCGCTGCAAACCTATGGCCCCATGCCCCGGCATCCGGCATGACCTTTTGCGCGCCTGCCGCCCCGTCGAAAAGTGACGCCAAAATGCGCGCGGCCCCCTTATCAAGCACCTCGCGTGCTGGGGCTGGCAGCTTTGCGGCCCAAGCCTCAACCCGCCCGCCCATCGCATTGAGCGCCTTCATCACCGGCCCATTGGCTGCGCGTGCGCGATGGGCAAGCCCGGCCACTTCGCGGGCAAGATCCTCGGGCAGCAACTCAATCTCACCGTTTGGGTCAGGGTCAGACATCACATTGGCCTTTCAACGGCAAACACCTCATTCAAAATGGTCCAAGACCCGCGGAATTCAAGGCCCCACCGCCTTTTCCACCAGCCCCTCAACCCCCGTCCAGGCACCAAACCGCAGCTCCGCCCCCAAGATCCTGTCAGGATTGGTCGGCGGCGGCATCTCAACGCCTGCAAGCTTTTCAAAGCCAAAACGTCGGTAATAGGGCGCATCGCCGACCAAAAGCACCCTCTCCCACCCCAGCCGCAAAGCCTCCGTCAGGCTTTCATGGATCAACAAGCCGCCCAAACCTTCGCCATGCCGCGTCGGATGCACCGCCACCGGGCCCAAAAGCAGCACCGGCCGCCCCGCCACCTTGACCGGCCAATAGCGGATCGCCCCGGCAAGGACCGCATCTTGATCGCGCAAGACCAGACAAAGCCCCGCCACCTTTTCCACCCCATCGCGCAGCCGGTAGGAAGACAAAGCCGTCCGCCCCGGCGCAAAGCAAAGGTCGAAAAGCCCCTCTACCTCCCACCAGTCCGCCTCGGTTTCTTCTTCCAGCCTGTACACTGCCTGCCCGGCCCTTGGATAAATTACGCTGGAAACGCGCGTAGCATGGCCCTAAGTCTTGGGCAAACCCGTAAATGAGGTGCCCGATGTTCTACCGCCCCGAAGACGGCCACGGCTTGCCCCACAATCCGTTCAGCGCCATCATCCAGCCCCGCCCCATCGGCTGGATCTCAACCCGCGGGCCATCGGGCGATAACCTTGCCCCCTATTCCTTTTTCAACGCCGTGGCCTACGCCCCGCCGCAGGTGATGTTTGCCTCGACCGGGCGCAAAGACAGCCTGTCGGCGGCCGAGCAATCGGGGGTTTTCGCCGTCAATATCGTTGAATATGCCGCGCGCGATGCGATGAATATGACCTCGGGCAACTACCCGCGCGGGCAAGATGAATTCGCTCTGGCCGGGGTCAGCAAGGCCGAGTGCCAGACCATCGATTGCCCGCGCATCGCCCATGGCCCCGCCACGCTTGAGGCGCGGGTGACGCAGATCATCACGCTTAAGGGCCAGGATAACTTCTTGGTACTGGGCGAAGTTACCGGCGTTCATCTGCGCGATGATTGCCTGAAACACGGCTATTTCGACGTCACGGTTTTCAGCCCCGTCGCCCGCGGCGGCTACAAGGATTACTCGGTCGTGCATGAGCATTTCCAGATGGCCCGCCCGGATGAGGATTAACCCCTCAAGCACAACCGCGCCCAGTCGCATCGGCTAAGGTCGGGCGCTGCCCGGTGCCTTCGGCGCGGATCGGGCAAAAGGGGCGCAAAGCCCTTAAGACGACCGGTGTGCGCCCGAAGCCGGCCTAAGTTTCGGGCATGCCCGTTTGTTGATGCTCGGCCTCTTGAACTCCTGTCGGTTTCCGTATCGCGACAAGTTTGACCGCTTGGGCATATGGGAAACACACATTTGAAGAAAATACACGCCTCTCTTGTGGTCATGCACTTCGCAGCGCTCGGTGCAAATGCAGACGAAGGCGGCATATTTACAACCGGTACACCTCACTGCGTGGAGGATACGGATGCCTTACTCTCCGATAGGGTTGTTGAGATAATATTCGAAATACTGGGTGAAAAACCTAAAGACCATGAAGGTCGTGAACTCATCAAAGGGGGGAAGCGCCTAACGATCTCAGATTGTGAAACCTTCTATACGGCGGTTGTGTTGGAAACACTCTCTGATGGCGGATTATTCATCGCTGTAGATGTCTTACATACCGTATTTTTCTTTAAAAATAGCTTCTTACCGCCTTTTTTGAGGGCGCTACGGTGTCGTTGTCCACCCATAATACGACAAGCCGCCGGTCAAGCGCTGGTTGCTGCACAGCAATGTCTGAAATGTCCAGCTCAGCCGGGCATCAGCCCGATGCAGCATCGCCCTATCCCGATCGTCGTGCCCCCGAAGGGCGCCGCCTCAACCCTTCTGCCCGCACAGGGCGCGTAACCCACCCCCTCGGCGCCCGCGATCCCGTCTGCAAGGCGGGCATGCATGAACGCCGCCAGCACCTCGGCCATCTGGGTCTGAAATTCCCGTCCGGTGCCTTCGAAGAACTTCACCATCTCGCCCTCGACCCACAGGGTCATCTTGACCTATGGCATCGGGCCGCGTTGGCAGGCAAGCTCGCTCCATTCGCTTGGCAGCTGGCCCGAAGTCGCCAAGCGTCCGCGCAGCGCGCAAATCCATGGGTTTTCCATACCCGCCCCATATGCTCTTTTCCTTTTGACCGGCCGCACTTACGCTGCCCCCGACCAGACAGGAGAGCGTGATGCAAAAAACCATGATCGGCGTTATCGGCGGCTCGGGGGTTTATGAGATTGAGGGGCTTGAAGGGGCGTCATGGGTCAAGGTGAAAACCCCCTGGGGGCCGCCCTCGGATGAGGTGCTGGTGGGCCGCTTGGGCGGCGTGGCGATGGCGTTTTTGCCGCGTCATGGCCGCGGGCATGTGCACAGCCCGACGGATGTGAACTACCGCGCCAATATTGATGCGCTCAAACGGCTTGGCTGCACCGATGTGATCGCGGTTTCGGCCTGCGGCAGTTTTCGCAATGATATGGCACCCGGCGATTTTGTGGTTCTGGATCAATATATTGACCGGACCTTCGCGCGCCAAAAGTCGTTCTTCGGTTCGGGCTGCGTGGCGCATGTATCCCTTGCCCATCCAACCTGCGCACGGCTTTCCGCGGCTTGTGTGACGGCGGCAGAGGCCGAGGGGATCAAGGTCCATGCAGGCGGCACCTATCTGGCAATGGAGGGGCCGCAGTTTTCGACGCTTGCCGAAAGCCGCATGTACCGCGATGTCTGGGGGGCCGATCTGATTGGCATGACCGGTATGCCCGAGGCGAAACTGGCCCGCGAGGCAGAGCTTTGTTATGCCAGCGTGGCAATGGTCACCGATTATGACTGCTGGCATCCCGATCATGACGTGGTGGATGTTTCCGCTGTAATTCAGACACTTACGAAAAATTCCAGCCAGGCCAGAGGCATGATCGCACGCCTTCCCGGCCTTTTGGGTAGCACCCGCGCGCCTTGCCCACATGGTTGTGACCACGCGCTTGATCATGCGGTGATGACCGCGCCGGGCAAGCGTGATCCGGCGCTGGTTGCCAAACTGGATGCCGTGGCCGGGCGGGTCTTGGCGCAGTGATGGGTCCGATCCTTGGTCGGGGCCCCTTCATTGCATTGGGCGTGATTTTCTGGCTGATGGTCGTAAAGCTTGGTTTTGGGTTGGTGAAAGGCCCGTTTTAAGATGAAAAAGACCGTCAAAGATTATATCCGCACCATCGCCGACTTCCCGCATGAGGGGATCATGTTTCGCGATGTCACCACCCTATTCGCCGATGCGCGGGGCTTTCGCATGGCGATTGACCAGCTTTTGCACCCCTATGCCGGCGAGCGGATCGATAAAGTCGTGGGGCTTGAGGCGCGCGGTTTCATCTTGGGCGGCGCCATCGCCCACCAGCTGACCGTGGGTTTCGTGCCGATCCGCAAGAAGGGCAAACTGCCCGGCCAGACGATTTCCCAAGCCTATAAGCTGGAATATGGCGAGGCGGTGATGGAGCTGCATGAAGATGCCTTGCAACCCGGCGATCGGGTCTTGATCGTCGATGATCTTTTGGCCACGGGCGGCACCTGCGAAGCCGCGATCAAGCTTGTCGAACGCCTCGGCGCCAAGATCATCGGCTGCGCATTTGTTGTGGATTTGCCAGAGCTTGGCGGCCGTAAGCTTCTGGAAAAGCTTGGCATGCCCGTCCATGTGCTTTGCGAATTTGACGGGGCCTAACCGGAGGAAGCGATGCGGGATTTACCAGAAGTTCTCAACTGGCGGCGGTTGGACAGCAAGATAAGCCTGTCAGGCCAGCCCACGGAAACGCAGCTATCTGAAATAAAGGATTTGGGTGTGACCCATATCGTCAACCTTGGGCCGCATACCAACAAGGGCGCCCTTGACGATGAAGCCGGTACGGTGGCCTCGCTTGGCATGACCTATGTCTATATCCCCGTAGATTTCGAGAACCCGACAGAGGATGATTTCACCAAGTTCTGCGCGGCTCTGGAAAGCCTTGAGGGGCAGCCAATTCATGTGCATTGCATTTATAATGCCCGGGTTTCGGCGTTCTTTTACCGCTACGCGCAATCGCACAAAGGCCGCTTTGAAACCGACACATTCGCATTGATGGACGGAATCTGGCGCCCTGGCGGGGTATGGGCGCAATTCATTGGAAACGAACAGGCCACAGATCAGCCCAACCGATATGCGGGTTACGATTATTGACCCAAGGTGTGCTTTCCTCGTGGCACTGAACGGCCCAGCCAACCCTGACCCCGGGCGGGTAGCCCGCCGCCCTAACGCAGTACCGCGCCGGGGTTCATGATGCCTTTGGGGTCCAGCGCTTGTTTGATCGCGCGCATGGCCGCCAGCTTGGCCGGGTCGCCGTAGCGTTCCAGATCGCCCGTCTTGGCGCGGCCAATACCGTGTTCGGCGCTAAAGCTGCCGCCCATGCCGGCCACCAGATCATGCACAGCGCCCTTGATCGCTTCGGCGCGGGCGAGGTGATCGCCCGCCTCCCCGCTTTTGCCCGCCTCCCCGCCTTTGGCCGGGAAGATGTTGTAATGCAGATTGCCGTCGCCCAGATGGCCAAAGCAATTGATGCGAAATTCGCCAAAGGCCGCCACAACCGCCGGGGCCTTGGCGATGAATTCCGCGATCACTGATAGCGGCAGGGATATGTCATGCGAAACCACCGCACCGATGCGCTTGTTGGCGGCGGGCAAGGCCTCTCGCAAGGCCCAGAAGTCTTGGGCTTGTGATTGGCTTTGGGCTATGACCCCGTCACCCGCCAGCCCCTTTTCATGTGCCTCGGCGAACAGCCCTTCAAGCGCCTCGCCCGCCCCCAAGCCTTGCGGCAAACCAACCTCAACCAAGACCGTCCAGCCGGGCCTTTCGGCAAAAGGCTGACGAACCTCCGGCATCACCTCATCCAGGAACAACAGCCCTTGGCGCGCGATAAGCTCAAAGGCGGAAACACACCCCGCCATGCGCTCTTGCGCCAGCGCCAGAAGCGACAGGGCCGCATCGGGTGACGGCACCGTCAGCAGCGCCGTGCCAATGGCGGCGGGGGCCGGACAAAGGCGCAAACACGCGGCGGTGATAACCCCCAATGTCCCCTCAGAGCCGATCAAGAGATTGCGCAGATCATAGCCGGTATTGTCTTTGCGCAGCCGCTTGAGCCCGTGCAAAATGGTGCCATCGGGCAAAACCGCCTCAATCCCCAGACACAGATCACGCGCATTCCCATAGCGCAGCACATTGACGCCGCCGGCATTGGTGGCCAAAAGCCCGCCGATCCGCGCGGAACCTTGCGAGGCCAGCGTTAAGGGAAATATCCGCCCCGCCCCGACGGCTGCCGCCTGCACATCGGCCAAGATCGCCCCGGCCTCGGCCACCAGCAGGTTTTCCTCGGGGTAAATCCCGCGCAAGGCCGTCATGCGTTCCAGCGACAAGATCAAAGCCACAGGTCCATCCGGGGCGATCTGGCCAAACACCAGCCCAGTGCCACCGCCGTAAGGCACGATGCCAACACCCGCCGCACTGCACGCCCGCACGATCACCGCCACCTCTTCGACCGTGTGCGGGCGGGCCACAAAGCCGCCCTGCCCGGTTGCCCGCAGACGTGGTTCTTGCAAATAGCGCGGCGCGGCGGGCATCACGGTGCCGGGCGGCAATTGCCCGGCCAAGGCTTCGGCAAAAACCGCATCCGCAGCTATCATCTGCGCCCCTTTGGCAAGGCGGTAAGGATCGCCATCTTGCACCCCATATTCTCGGCCCCGAACACGTCCCGGCCTTAGCCGACGTCCGTCCGGCCGCGCCGGTCAGCCCGCAGATTGGCGTATAGCACGTGATTGCGCCAGCGCCCGTTGATCTGCAAATAGCTTTGGGCAACACCTTCATACTTGAAACCGGTCTTTTCCAGCACCCCGCGTGACGCGGCGTTTTCGGGCAAGCAGCCCGCCTCCAGCCGCGACAGATCCAGCACGGTGAATGCATGATGGGCCACGGCCAGAAGGGCCTCGCGCATATAGCCTTGGCGGATATAGGGCTGGCCCATCCAATAGCCGATGGTGCCCGCTTGCGCCGGGCCGCGGCGGATATTGTCAAGCGTCACGGCCCCGATAAGGGCCGCATCCGACCGGCGGATCAAAAACAGCGGTACCGCCGTGCCAGCGGCCTGCGCGCGCGCCGCCCAATAGACGCGGTTGGTAAAGGCCTTGCGCGACAAGGCATCATTGGCCCAGACCGGATCCCAGGGCGTCAAAAACTCTTGGCTAAGGCTGCGCAACTCGGCCCAGTCGCGAAAATCGCCATGCGTGGGCAAGCGCAGGGTCAGGCGTTCGGTCTCGATCCTGATTTTGCGCCGAAAAAGCCCCATCAGGCCGCAAGCCTTTCCTTCAACCTGCCCAGTTCCGGCGCAGAGGCCACCGGCCCGTAAAGCGCCATGGCCGCATCTCCGGTTGCGATCATGCCGCCGGCAAAGGCGCGCACTTCGGCCGGGGTCACGGCCTCTATCAGCTGGCTGGCTTCCTTGGCGGTATGCACCCGGCCCCAGATCGCCAGATAGCGCGCCATGCGTTCGGCCCGACCAGACGGGCTTTCAAGGCCCATCAACAGCCCGGCTTTCAGCTGTGCCTTGGCACGGGCGACTTCGGTGTCCCCCATATCATCCGCCGCGCGCTTCAACTCATCCATCGTCAGCGTTGCCAGATCGCCGATTTCCTCGGCCGAGGTGCCTGCATAGATGGTGAACATGCCGGTATCGTCGTAGCTGCCCGCCTGCGCATAGATCGAATAGCAAAGCCCGCGTTCTTCGCGGATCTTCTGGAACAGCCGCGAAGACATGCCGCCGCCGACCGCTGTGGCATAAATCTGCGCCACATGCAGATCGCGGTCGCGGTAGGCCGGGCCGCGAAAGCCCATGGTGAAATGCACCTGCTCCAGATCCTTGACCTCGCGCCGCTCGGACCCGTGCCAGACCGCGGGTTCCGGGTAGGCGGTTTTGGTCGGCTGCATATGGCCAAAAAGCTTTTCCGCCTCGCGCACCAAAGCATCATGATCAACCGCCCCTGCCGCCGACAAGATCATCCGGTCGGGGCCGTAGTGATCCGCGACAAAGCGCCTGAGATCGCCACTGCCAAAGCTTGACACCCGCTCTGCCGGGCCCAAAATCGTGCGGCCCATCGGCTGATCCGGATAGGCCGCCTCTTGCAGCCAGTCGAAGATGATGTCGTCGGGCGTATCAAGGGCCTGACCAATTTCTTGCAAGATCACATGACGCTCGACCTCAATCTCTTTGTCTTCAAAAAGCGGGTTAAGAACGATATCGGCAATCACATCCAGCGCCAAAGGCACATCCGCTTCCAGCACGCGGGCGTAGTAGGCGGTCATCTCGCGGCTGGTATAGGCGTTGATATAGCCGCCCACATCTTCGATCTCTTCAGCAATTTTCAGGGCCGTGCGGCGCTTGGTGCCTTTGAAGGCCATATGTTCCAAGAAATGCGCAATGCCGTTTTGGCCTTTGTTTTCATGCCGCCCACCGGCGGTCACCCAAAGCCCGACGGTGGCCGAGGCCAGCCCCGGCATTTTTTCGGTAACGATCCGCAAACCGTTGGCGAGTGTGGTCAGTTCAGTCTTCAATGACGACGCCTTTCATGGACCAGCGCCTCTAGCGCGGCCAGATCATTTGGAACACGGGTAACACGTTCCGTGCGGGTAAAGAGATCGCCCATGCGGTCCGGCAGGCGCGGGCGGATGCCGCTGGCCTTTTCCACCGCATCGGGGAATTTGGCCGGATGGGCGGTCGCAAGAGTAATCATCGGCACCTTTGACAAATGGTCATTCGCCACCTTTACGCCAATCGCCGTATGGGGGCAAAGCAGTTCACCCGAGGCCGCCAGCTCGGCGGTTATCGCGCCCAGGGTTTCCGCTTCGCTGACGCGGCCCGATGCGAATGTCGCGCGCAAGGCCTGCAAAGCGCCCTGGCTGACGCTAAAGCCGCCATTGGATTTCATCTCATCCATCAGCTGGGCAATGGCCCCGCCATCGCGCCCATAAGCATCAAAGAGCGCGCGTTCGAAATTTGACGATACCTGAATATCCATCGAAGGCGAGACCGAGGGTTTGACCCCGTCCATCTCATACCGCCCGGTGGTCAGACAGCGGTGCAAAATGTCGTTTTGATTGGTGGCCACCACCAGCTTGTCGATCGGCAGGCCCATCTTCTTGGCAATATGGCCCGCGAAGATATCGCCAAAATTGCCGGTGGGCACCGTGAAGTTGACCTTGCGGTGCGGCGCACCTAGCGACACGGCCGAGGTGAAGTAATAAACTACCTGCGCCAAAACCCGCGCCCAGTTAATTGAATTGACCCCCGCAAGGCCGACGCCATCGCGAAATTCAAAGTGGTTGAACATGTCTTTGAGGCGGCCTTGGCAATCGTCAAAATCGCCATCCATCGCCAAAGCATGCACATTGGCTTCGCTTGGCGTGGTCATCTGGCGGCGCTGCACCTCTGACACCCGGCCATGCGGAAACAAGATGAACACATCAACATTGTCGAGGCCGCGAAACGCCTCTATCGCCGCCGATCCGGTATCGCCGGAGGTGGCACCAACAATCGTTACCCGCCGCCCGTCACGCGCCAGCGCTATCTGAAAGAGCTGGCCGATCAACTGCATGGCAAAATCTTTGAAGGCCAGCGTCGGGCCGTGAAACAGCTCCAGCAGATAGTGATTGGGGGCCAACTGCACCAAGGGCGCGCGGGCCGCATGGCCAAAGCCCTGATAGGCCTGCGCAATCGCGGTTTGAAATTCAGCATCGGTGAAACTGTCACCAACGAAGGGCCGCATGACGCGAAAGGCCGCCTCTTCGTAAGTCAGCCCGGCAAGCGCCGCGATGTCATCCGCCGTCATCACCGGCACGCTTTCGGGCACATAAAGCCCACCATCGCGCGCAAGGCCGGTCAGCATCGCTTCGCCAAAACTCAAATTTGGGGCAGCACCCCGGGTTGATATATATTGCATGGCCGTCCTTAACTTACTCGTCGCCTGATACGCCACAGAAGATAGGCTGTCATCCCCGCCCAAACCATCGCCAGTGAAAACCACGTGACCGCATATTGCAGATGGTCGTTCTTGATGGACGCCGTACCCACCGGCACCGGGACAATAGATTGCATATCGCCCTTTGCCGCTTTGATCACGACAAGAAGGGGGTCGGTTCCAAGCGATTTCGCCATCAAATCCACATCCCGCGCGAACCACAGGCCGGTCTTCGCATCAGGTGGCGGGGTGTAGCTGTCGGCCTCCAGCGGCCAATCAAGATTGCCGGTGATCGTCAGGGCCACAGGCGGGCGGGCGGCATCCCGCAACTCTTCTGGGATGAAACCGCGATCCAGCAATATCCGCCGCCCCGAGGCGGTCTCGAACGCGGCAATCACCTCATATCCTGCACCTTGGTGCTGCATGCCCGACAGAACCAGGATTTCTTGGCCCGTGGTCTTGCCGCTAAGGGCAACCGGCATGTAACGCTGGCCGGCTTTATCGGGCGCGCCAATGGTTGCGATATCCACCGGTGTGTCGCCGATCCGGGCATTGATATTGGCCAGGATCTCTTCTTTCCACTCAAGCCGCCGAAGCTGCCAAAACCCAAGCGCCAGCAAAATCGCGATGCCGCCAAAGCCAAGGATCAGGGGAAACAAGATGCGTCGCATGAAGCCCTCTTAAGACGAAAGCGCGGGGTTTCCCCCGCGCCTTGCTGACTTGATCGTGGCGGGCCAGTTCAGGCAGCGCCCCAGACGTAGACGGCGGCAAAAAGAAACAGCCAGACCACATCGACAAAGTGCCAATACCAGGCGGCCGCTTCAAAACCCACATGATGTTCGGGGGTGAAATGGCCCCGCATGGTGCGGAACATGCAAACCAGAAGGAAGATCGTCCCGATCACCACATGGAAACCGTGAAAGCCGGTCGCCATGAAGAACGAGGCGCCATAGATATTGCCCGCAAAGCCAAAGGCCGCATGGCTGTATTCGTAAGCCTGAAAGGCCGTGAAAATGGCGCCAAGGACCACGGCCAGCAACAACCCGTTGACCATATCCTTGCGGTTATTTTCATGCACAAGCGCGTGGTGCGCCCAAGTCGCCGCCGCACCCGAACACAGCAAGATCAGCGTGTTGATCAAGGGCAGATGCCAAGGATCAAACATCGTGATGCCTTCGGGCGGCCACACACCATCGACCAATGGCGACATCGGCCCCATCGGATACATTGCATGTTTGAAGAAGGTCCAGAACCACGCGGCAAAGAACATAACCTCGGACATGATGAACAAGATAAAGCCATAGCGCAGGCCAATCCGCACCACCGGCGTGTGATCGCCGGTATTGCCTTCATGGACCATCTGGGACCACCAGTCATACATGACGTAAAGCACCAAAACGAGGCCACCGAAGAACGGGAATGCTGACATCCCCTTCATCCAGGTCACCGCGCCGAAGAGCATGATGAAGCCCCCTACCGATCCAAGGAACGGCAGAATCGAAGGTTTCAGAATATGGTAGTCGTGGTTTTTCGCGTGCGCCATGTCGGTTTCCCTGTTTGGGCCTCAGTTATAGGCCGCTTCGGACACGGGCGAAAGGCTCGCCTGCGCTTTGGGCAGCTCGGTTTGGTAGAAAGTATAAGATAGCGTGATTTGACGCACCTGTGCAGTATCGGAATCGCGGGTGAATTCCGGGTCAACGTAGAAGGTCACCGGCATTGTCACCCGCTCGCCCGGTTGCAAAACCTGTTCGGTGAAGCAAAAGCATTCAATCTTGGTGAAATAGCCGCCTGCCACATCGGGGGCGACGTTGAAGCT
>JBAUHP010000396.1:0-1725 GCA_049680345.1 Albidovulum sp.
ACCCCGCAATGGCAAAATGCGACAGATGCGAAACCACGGCAAAAGCCGCAAGCGCAAAGGCCAAAAGCAATTCCCAAACCCGCATATCGCGGCCAAAGGCCGTCACCGTGGCGATGGCCAGGATCATCACCGGGGCCAGAATATCGGGCATCAGATAGGCGATATAGAAGGGCAAAGACCCAAAGCCCGCCACAATCAACGGCAAACAAGCGGACGCCACGATTGATGCACCCGGCGCAAAAACCCGCGCCGCCACCCGCGCCAAAAGCCATACGGCCAAAAACAGCGCCCCCGCACTCATCGCCAAAAGTGCTTCAAGCACGCCCGCTTGCGCAAAAACCCCCGCGAACAGCGAATAAGAGGGGGAGCGTGATCCATCAACGGTGTGCCCCGTCTCAGCCCCGCCCTGCCCCAAGGCACCAGACCCCGCCGGGTCGATCAAACCCAACTGGGTCAGTGCCACACGGCCCTGATCGACGTAACCCACCGTGTCATAATAGAAAAGTGGCCGCCCGTTGAGGAAAAGCACACTTGTACAAGCCAAAAAAGCCAGCACGATCCAAATCGTGTTGGCCAATGGACGCGACAAATGCTGGTCCGGGACTTGCAAAGTTGGGTTCATCCGGTCTCGCCCGCCCGTAACTTGGTGAAATAGGCGATCGTTCGCCCCAGCCCTTCGCGCAGCGCAACCTTCGGTTCCCAATCAAGCGCTTTGCGCGCGAAGCTTATATCGGGGCGGCGCTGCACGGGGTCATCGTCGGGCAAAGGTTCAAACACCAGTTTCGACTTTGAGCCGGTCAGCTCTATCACCGCCTCGGCCAGTTCCAGTATCGTCATTTCCACCGGGTTGCCGATATTCATCGGGCCAGTGATCTTGTCATCCGTACCCATCAGCCGGATCAGCCCTTCAACCAGATCATCCACAAAGCAAAACGACCGCGTCTGATTGCCTTTGCCGTAGATGGTGATCGATTCGCCCCCCAATGCCTGCATGATGAAATTCGACACCACACGCCCGTCTTGTGGATGCATGCGGGGCCCGTAAGTGTTGAAGATCCGCGCCACTTTGATACGCAGATCATGCTGGCGGTGATAATCGAAAAACAGCGTCTCGGCGCAGCGCTTGCCCTCATCATAGCATGACCGGGAGCCTATCGGATTGACGTTGCCCCAATAGCTTTCGGTCTGCGGATGCACGACCGGATCGCCGTATACTTCAGAGGTAGAGGCCTGCAAGATCTTGGCCCGCAGCCGTTTCGCCAACCCCAGCATATTGATCGCACCATGAACGCTGGTCTTGGTGGTCTGCACCGGGTCATGCTGATAATGCACCGGGCTTGCCGGGCAGGCGAGGTTATAGATCTCATCGACTTCCACATAAAGCGGGAAGGTCACGTCATGGCGCATGATCTCAAACCGCGGATGGCCGATCAGATGGGCAACATTATCGCGCCGCCCGGTAAAGTAGTTATCCAGACACAACACATCATCACCGGCCGCAATCAAACGCTCGCACAGATGCGACCCCAAGAACCCTGCACCGCCAGTCACCAGAACGCGCTTTGACGTCACACTCATCTTACTACGTCCTTTTCACTACTCGCATCATCATTGCGCTTGGGTTGTGTGTTCATTGCTGCATAACCTTTCATGCGCTTTCGCAGGTCGTATCGGCGAAATTATGGCGATTACGCAAATACTCTGCGACCCCGATCAGGCCGCCAC
>JBAUHP010000397.1:0-10513 GCA_049680345.1 Albidovulum sp.
CCGGACGGGGTGTAAGATGCAGGATCGCTTCACCTTTCGTTTGATGTTGCTGATCTTGGGCGCGGTCTTTGCCTTTCTCTATATCCCGATTTCGGTTCTTTTTGCTCTGTCGTTCAATGAGGGTGGCTTGCCAACCGCATGGACTGGGTTTTCGACCAAATGGTACGGCGCGCTGATGGAAAACAGCGACATTATGGAGGCCGCTGGAAACACGCTTTTTGTCGCGGTAATCTCGACCATTCTGGCGACGATACTTGGCTCGCTTCTGGCTGTGGGGGTTGAGATTCGCCGCCGCAAAGGACGCTTCATCGAAACGATCATTTTCGCCCCGATGATCATTCCCGACATCGTTCTGGCCATCGCCTTGCTTAGCTTTTTCTCGCTGCTCAACGTCACCATGGGCCTGCATACGATCATCGTCAGCCATGTGGTGTTCAACCTTGCCTTCGTTTGTTCGGTCGTCCGGGCGCGGCTGAAAAGTTTCGATTGGTCAATCGTCGAGGCCTCAACCGATCTGGGGGCAAGCCTGCCGGTCACGCTTTGGCGCATCGTTTTGCCGGTGATGTTGCCTGCGGTAATCGCGGGCGCGCTATTGGCCTTCACCTTGTCGGTGGACGAATTCATCATCGCCTTTTTCACCGCCGGGGCGGGGCGCGATTCCATCACGCTGCCGATGCAGATCTACGCCATGATCCGCTTCGGCGTGACGCCAGAAATCAACGCACTTGCCGCCATTGTCATGACCATTTCCGTCATCGCACTGGCGCTGTCGCAACGCCTTAATCGCGGAGGTCTTCCCGGCCAATGACCGAAACCCTGCTGTCCATCCAAAACCTCGAAAAGCACTATGGCGCGGTGCGGGCCGTTGATGGGATATCGCTTGATTTCAAAGAGAATGAGTTCTTCGCGCTGCTTGGCCCATCGGGCAGCGGCAAGACGACGTTGTTGCGTATGCTGGCGGGGTTTGAACTGCCGACGGCGGGTGCGGTCTTTCTTGACGGAAAAGACATCTCTGCCGTGCCGCCAAACCACCGCCCGGTCAATCTGATGTTCCAATCCTACGCCTTGTTCCCGCATATGAATGTGGCCCAGAACATCGCCTATGGGCTGGAGATGGAAAAGCTGCCGCGCGCCGCCATCAATAGCCGCGTGGATGAGATTTTGGCGGTGATCCAGCTGACCGAACTTGCCGCGCGCAAGCCCGAGCAGTTATCGGGCGGTCAGCGGCAGCGCGTGGCATTGGCCCGCGCCCTGGTCAAACGCCCACGCCTTTTGTTGCTGGATGAACCGCTGGGCGCGTTGGACAAAAAACTGCGCGGCGAAATGCAGTTGGAATTGAAGCGCATTCAGCATGACTTTGGCATCACCTTCATTGTCGTCACCCATGACCAGGAAGAAGCGCTGGTGATGGCCGACCGGATCGCGATTTTGAAGGATGGGCGGTTGTTGCAATGCGGCACCCCGCGCGAGGTTTATGAACATCCGCAAAACCGTTTTGCCGCCGATTTCATCGGGGTGATGAACTTTATCCCGACCCGCCTGATCAAGGGCCAGCTGGTTGCGCAAAACGGGCAAAGCATTGTCGCACCCTTGCCTGCAGGGCTGGCCGAGGGCGCAGAGGCGGTGGTGGCCGTGCGCCCCGAAAGGCTGAAGCTGAACCCGCAAGGCGGCGGCAATCAACTGAGCGGGACAATCAGCGCCATCGCCTATCACGGCCTTGATCTTTTGCTGCATCTGACCGCGCCTGTGGCCCCGCAAGCCGTGATCATCCGCCTGACCGCCGATGCCGCCGAAGGGCAAAACCTGTCCATTGGCGAAGCGGTCACGTTGGGCTGGGCCGCAAAGGACAGCCGCGTCTTTCCAGCCCCCAACACGGGCCAAACCAAACATGGCGGAACCAAACACCCAAGCGCCAAGCAAACCCATCTGAGGAGAATGACATGACCCAAAAAACCTTCGCCTTTTTCCCCGAAGCCGCCTTTGGGCCTGCGCTGAATTCTGTGGGTATTGCCCAGGCGGTTGAACGTATGGGGCACCGGGCGGTGTTCTTGTCGGATCCGGGGTTTGTAGATGTCTACAAGGGCTACGGGTTCGAAGCCCATCCCGTCGCCTTGTCAGAACCGATGCCGCCCGAACAGATGGCCAAGTTTTGGGAAGACTTCATCAACGGCCATATCCCCAATTTCCGCAAAGCGCCGATTGATCAGCTTGATAACTACGTCAAGGAATGTTGGGAGGCGATCGTGGATAGTGCCAAATGGGCGCAAAAGGATTTGCCCGGCGTTCTGGCCAAGATCAAACCGGACGTGATCTCGGTCGATAACGTCATTCTTTTCCCGGCGATCAAGCAATATGGCAAACCGTGGGTCCGCATCATTTCATGCTCGGAAAATGAGATCGAAGATGATGCCATCCCCCCGCATCTGTCGGGCATGTCGGTCGATGACAAGGCTGGCCACGCGGCCTTTCGTGCCCGGTTTGAAGAGGTGATCAAACCGATCCACGATGATTTCAACGCATTCTTGAAGGCCAATGGCGAGGCGGAATATCCGCTTGGCCAGTTCTTTGAAGCCTCGCCCTATCTCAACCTGCTGCTTTATCCCGAACAGGTGAAATACACGCGGCCGGTGCCCCTGGACCCCGCGCAGTTTCAATATCTGGAAGGCTGCGTGCGTCAGGACGCGCCATACGAGGTGCCGACCTTCAAGGCCAACAATGATGGCCCGCTTTTGTACATCTCTTTCGGCTCGCTTGGGGCGGGCGACACTGACCTTCTCAAGCGGCTGATAAAGCTGGTCGGCAAAAGCCGTTACCGCGCCTTGGTCAATGTCGGCGACTACAAGGACGACTATAGCGATATCCCCGATAATGTGATCATCGACAGCTGGTATCCGCAGCCTTCCGTCATCCCGCAGGTGGATTTGGTGATCCATCACGGCGGCAACAATTCCTTCACGGAATGCCTTTATTTCGGCAAGCCTGCGATCATCATGTCCTATGTCTGGGACGGCCATGACAATGCCATGCGGGTGCAAGAAACCGGCCATGGCTTGCGCTGTGATCGTTATGATTGGAGCGATGCCGACTTGCTGGCCAAGATCGAGACATGCTTGAACGACAAGGCGATGGCGGCGAAGCTTGGTGCCACCTCGGCGCATATGAAATCGCAAAACGGCCAGGAGAAGGCCGCGCGCCTGTTGGTGGCGCTGGCGGAGAAGTCGGCGTGACAGATCTGGCCGCAACCGCCCCGCATATCCATGGCGCCCTTACCTACGACGACCTTGTCGATTGGGGGCCGCAGCCCGATATGATTGCCGGGCAGTCCCATTCGACCGGGCGTTTGCTGCACAAGGGGGCGAACAATTCCCCCGAAACCGGCATCTGGGTCTGCACGCCCGGCATCTGGCGCCTGTCGGTGCCCCGGGATGAGTTTTGCCACTTCGTCGCCGGGCGCGCGCGCTACCGCCGCGATGGGTCGGATGAGGTGATCGAGGTGGCACCGGGTACTTGCGTCTTGTTTTGTGCCGGCTGGCAAGGCGAAGCTGAAATTATCGAAACCATCCGCAACATCTACATGCTTGCTTGAATCGGATAACACCATGAAAACACCTGTTATGTACAACCCCCTCGCGGTCACAGACCTTGTCGATTGGGGAACGATCCCCACGATGGTCGAAGGCATTTCGCATGTCTCGGGCCAAGTGCTTTACAAAGGCCCCGATGGTCAAAGCGAATGCGGATTATGGGTCTGCACCCCCGGAAAATGGGAATGCCACGTCACCTCGGATGAGTTTTGTCACTTTCTTGCCGGTCGCTGCACCTATGTGCATGAAAGCGGCGATGTGATCGAAATCACCCCCGACACCGCCGCCTTTTTCCCGAAAGACTGGAAAGGCGTCTGCACCGTTCATGAGACGATCAAGAAGGTCTATATGATCCGATGAAAGGGCCATCCGATGTCTGATGCAACAGCACCGCGTTACTATATAGCCCCCGATTTTCACCCCAGTGCCGGGGTGCTGCATCCGGTCATCGACCCCGCAACGCTTGATCAGGTGGGGCAACGCGCCGAGGTCACCCAAGCGGAGATCGGGTCGGTTCTGGCGCGCGTGAACGCAGCACAGGCCATGTGGAAGGCGCTGGATGCCAAGACCCGCGCGCGCCATCTGCATCACCTGGCCAATCGCATCGAGGCGGCGGATATGACCGAATGCGCGGTTCTGATGAGCCGCGAGATGGGTAAACCCTACCCCGAAGCCATTGGCGAGGTGGCCAATTGCGCGTCAATCTTTCGCTACTATGCCGAAATGGCGCGCGACGAGGCGGGCAAAATCGCGGGCACCACGCAAGCCGGTTCGCTGCAATATGCGCGTTATGAACCCTTGGGCGTATCGGCCCATATCATGCCCTTCAACTTCCCGATTTTGCTGATGTGCTGGACGGTTGCGGCGTCATTGGCGGCGGGGAATGGCTGCGTGATCAAACCTGCCGAGGCGACGACGCTTTCAACACTGAAGTTCATGGAAATGTTCGATGCGATGCCCGAGGGGCTGGTGGCTTGCCTGCCCGGTGGTGCGGCTGTGGGCAAGGCGCTGGTCGAAAGCACGCTTACCCATGCCGTAGCCTTCACCGGATCGGTGGGGGCGGGGCAGGCTGTGGCCACAGCCGCCGCCGCCCGCCTGAAACCAGCGGTGATAGAGGCGGGCGGTTCGGACCCGATGATCATCACCAAACATGCACCACTGGCGATTGCAGCCGCAGGTGCTGTCACCGGCGCGTTCCATATGTCCGGGCAGGTCTGCACCTCGACCGAGCGGTTATATGTCGTGGATGCGGTGCATGACGCCTTCGTTGCGGCCTTCGCTGCTGAAACCGCAAGGCTTCGCATCGGCAACGGGTTGGAAAAGTCAGAGATCGGGCCGCTGGTCAGCAAAGCCGCGCGTGACAAGGTTGAAAGGCTGGTCGCCGATGCGGTTGGCAAAGGCGCGCGCGTGATTTGTGGTGGCAAGATACCTGCGGCGCAGCACACCGGTTGGTTCTATGAACCCACCATCCTCACTGAATGCACCCCAGACATGGACATCTTGCACGAAGAGGTGTTCGGCCCGGTCGTAGCCATCATCCGCGTGGCCGATTTCGATGCCGCCATTGCGCAAGCCAACGACAGCCATTTTGGTCTTGGGGCATCGATTTTCACCACCGATCTTGCCGAGGCGCATGAAGCATCCGAGCGGCTGGAAGCGGGCATGGTCTGGATCAACAATCCGATGATCGACAATGACGCCCTGCCCTTTGGTGGCTGGAAATCATCTGGGATAGGGCGCGAATTGGGGCGGATGGGGCTTGATACTTTCCGCCGTACCAAAATGGTGATCCTGGATCACAAACCGATCCGCCATGACTGGTGGTATCCCTATCCGGATGAATGGTTTTTGGACGCGGGCGGGCGCAAGCACGTCTGATCCAGGCCTAGGGGGCAAGGAGGCGCAAAGATGGAGCACGCCAGCCGTTTTGCGCAAGCAGCAAGGGTGCCGTTTTGGCATGATGCCACAGCGCCCAGTGTCGCTTGCGCGCCGCTTCGCGCCGATACCTCTTGCGACCTTGCGATCATCGGCGGCGGCTTCACCGGCCTTTGGACCGCGCTCAAGGCCCGCGCCCGCTGGCCACGCGCAAGAATTGCGCTACTTGAAGCGGCGCAGTGCGGCAATGCGGCCAGCGGCCGTAACGGCGGTTTTTGCGCACCCAGCATTTCGCATGGCGTCGCAAACGCCGTGGCACGCTGGCCGGATGAGGCCAAAACACTGGTGCGGCTGGGCCGCCAGAACCTTGAGGCCCTTGCCCAAGATCTTGAGCGCATGGGGATCGACGCGGAATTTGAACGAAACGGCAAGTTGAACGTAGCCGCAACGCCCTGGCAGGCCGAGGGGCTGCGCGGGATGCAAAAAACCTACGCCCGCTTTGGCATTTCTTGCGACTATCTGGAGGGCGGGGCTTTGCGCGAGCGTTTCAACAGCCCGGTCTACAGGGCAGGTCTGTTCGAACCGAATTACGCATTGGTGAACCCTGCAAAACTGATCGAGGGGTTGCGGCAGGCCTGCATTGATCGCGGCGTTTCACTGTATGAAAACACCGCCGTCACAACCCTGAAGCAAGCGCCAGACGGGTTGCGCCTGACAACACCGCAGGGCCTTGTCCTGGCGAAGCAAGTCGTTATGGCAACCAATGCGGCGCGGCCGCTGCTCAGGCGGTTTCGCCTGTCGATATTGCCGATCTTTGATTATTCTCTGGTGACCGAACCGCTGACAGATGGCCAGCTTGCCGCTATCGGCTGGCTGGGCCGTTACGGGATTGCCGACAGCGGCAATCAGTTCCACTACTTCCGCAAAACCGCCGACAATCGCATCTTGTGGGGCGGCTATGACGCGATCTACCATTATGGCAACGCCCGCGTCCCCGCACTTTTGGACCGCCATGCAAGCTTCGAGCAGCTGGCAATCAACTTCGCCGCGGCCTTCCCGGCCATGAATGATGTGACGTTTTCGCATGCATGGGGCGGTATCATCGACACTTCGGCACGAACCACCTTTTTCGCCGGCACCGCCTGTCGGGGGCAATTGGCCTATGCTCTTGGCTTTACCGGTCAGGGCGTGTCGGCTTCGCGGTTTGCCGCATTGGCGATGCTTGACATGCTGGAGGGGGTGACGACCGAGCGCACTGCCTTGCGCATGCTGCGCAGCCCTGCCTTGCCCTTCCCACCCGAACCGATCCGCGCGCTGGTGGTGAAATGGGCGCAGCACGATCTGGCGCGCGAGGACCGCACCGGGCATCGATCGCTTATGCTGCGCGGCCTTGACCGGCTTGGTATCGGTTTCGCGTCTTGAAGCGTTTTGCGCAGATCTCCGCGATGGGGCAATACTGCTGCGCCCTTCAGACTTTGGCGTAGACTTCGGAAACGGCCATGCGCAGGCGGCGGCGCGCGATGATCCGCTCTCCCAATCGAATGCCGGGTTTCTCAATCAGGTGAAATGTCAGCCAAGCCAGTGGATAAAGCATAACCAGCGTCGCAAGCACGCTTAGCCCATACCCCAAGCCGGGCGATCCGGCCGTTGCATAAAGCCATTCATAGATCGGCTTGGCGAAATAGATGATCGGCGGGTGCAAGAGATAAAGCGAAAAGCTCAGATCACCCAGATGGATGAACGGCCGGTTGGCGATGATCGCCAGAGGCCGAAGGCATTGGGACACCACAAGAAGCGCGAACGGATAGGCCCACCAAAGCCCCATGATGACGGGCTGCGCGCGCAGCACCTGATCATTCAAGACGATCAAACCGCCCAGAACCACCGCCAGCCCAAGCGTAACCAACCCCGCCGCCCGCGCCTGGGGATGTTTCTTGAGCCGCTGAAACAAGAAGTAACCCACAATCCCCGCACCAAACATGCCGAGCGCACTGAAGAAGCTGAACGAGTCAAAATTTGTCGGGAAATCGCCCTTGCGATAATGATCAATGAATGCGCCGCTCACGACAAACAAGAAAGCCCCCATGATCGCCGCCCCGCGCAGGCTGCGGATGGTGACCAAAAGCAGCGGAAGGATAAGGTAGAACATCATCTCTACCCCAACCGACCAACCCGCCCAGACCAGGCTTTCATGCTGTCCGGGCATGAAATTGAACAAGAATGAGATTGTTAGCAAAAATTTGGCCACCGGCATGCCGCTGCCGACCAACACCGGAAGAACCAAGAGCTGCCAAAGCGCCACAAGATAGAAAAGCGGTGCGATACGCATGAAGCGGCGGGTCAGAAAGTCATTCAACCAGCCGGGCTGATCAATGCGCGCGGTCGTGCTGACAAAGAGTGAAAAGGCGCTGATGACAAAGAAAAGCGGTACACCAAGCGTAAGATGGGGAATGATATTGATCAGCGTATCTGGCAATGCAAACTGATGGATGCCCCAGACATGCACCAAAACCACCATCATCGCGGCAAAACCGCGTAACGCGGTCAGCCCGCCAAAATACGCCTTTCCCGGGGTCGTCCCGGCCCCGCCCATTGCGTTCATCGCCTGTTCCCCATGCCCTCGGTTCTTGTGGGCCATAACTTGCAGCGGCGGGGCCTGTCAATGTGATTGCCCACCGCCCCTTGAACAAGAACAAAAACAGATCAAATGTAGGGCAACCAAGGAATCACCCGTGCCCCATAACAATACCAACGCCCCCGCCCCGCGCCCCGAGGTGCTGACCCGCCCCAAGCTTGAAGGCGGGCGACGCTTCGTGATGCAAACCGAATATACCGCTGCGGGCGATCAGCCGACCGCGATTGCGGAACTGTCGGCGGGCGTCAATTCCGGAGAACGCGATCAGGTGCTTTTGGGCGCCACCGGCACCGGCAAGACCTTCACCATGGCCAAGATCATTGAAGAAACCCAGCGCCCGGCAATCATCCTTGCCCCCAACAAGACCCTCGCCGCCCAGCTTTATGGCGAATTCAAAGGGTTTTTTCCCGAAAATTCCGTTGAATATTTCGTCAGCTACTACGATTACTACCAGCCCGAAGCCTATGTGGCGCGCACCGATACTTTCATTGAAAAAGAATCCCAGATCAACGAACAGATCGACCGGATGCGCCACTCGGCCACCCGCGCGCTTTTGGAACGTGATGATGTGATCATCGTGGCCTCGGTGTCTTGCATCTACGGCATCGGCTCGGTTGAAACCTATTCGGCCATGACCCAGGACATGGCGGCGGGCGGGCTTTACGATCAGCGCGAGTTTCTGGCCGAACTTGTGGCGCAGGCCTACCGGCGCAATGATGCCGCCTTCCAGCGCGGCTCTTTCAGGGTGCGCGGCGATAGTGTTGAACTGTGGCCCGCCCACCTTGAAGACCGCGCCTGGCGCTTTTCATTCTTCGGCGAAGAACTGGAAGGGATCACCGAATTTGACCCGCTAACCGGCCAAAAAACCGATACTTTCGAAAAAATCAGAATTTACGCAAACTCGCATTACGTCACGCCGCGCCCGACCCTGCAGCAAGCCACCAAGGGCATCAAGATTGAACTTCACCACCGGCTGAAACAGCTGACGGATGAAGGCAAGCTGCTAGAGGCACAGCGCCTTGAACAACGCTGCAACTTCGATCTGGAGATGCTAGAGGCGACCGGCGTCTGCGCCGGGATTGAGAATTATTCCCGCTATCTGACCGGCCGCGCGCCGGGCGAACCGCCGCCCACGCTGTTTGAATTCATCCCCGACAATGCCATCGTTTTCGCCGACGAATCCCACGTCTCGGTCCCCCAGATCGGCGGCATGTACAAGGGCGACTTTCGCCGCAAGATGACGCTGGCCGAACATGGCTTCCGCTTGCCGTCTTGCATGGACAACCGGCCCCTGAAGTTTGAGGAATGGGATGCGATGCGCCCGCAATCGATCTTCGTCTCTGCCACCCCCTCGAATTGGGAGCTTGAGCAGGCCGGCGGCGTTTTCACCGAACAGGTCATCCGTCCCACCGGCCTGGTTGATCCGCAGATTGAAATCCGACCCGTGGGCATGCAGGTCGATGATTTGCTGGATGAGGTCCGCAAGGTCGCGCAGGCCGGGTATCGCACGCTGGTGACCACGCTGACCAAGCGCATGGCCGAGGATCTGACCGAATATATGCACGAACAGGGCATCCGCGTGCGCTACATGCATTCCGATATCGACACGATTGAGCGGATCGAGATCTTGCGCGACCTGCGCCTTGGCGCTTTCGACGTGCTGATCGGCATCAACCTTTTGCGCGAAGGCCTTGATATTCCCGAATGCGGGCTGGTGGCGATTTTGGACGCCGATAAGGAAGGTTTCTTGCGCTCTGAAACCTCGCTTATCCAGACGATTGGCCGGGCGGCGCGCAATGCCGATGGCCGGGTGATCATGTATGCCGACCGCATTACCGGCTCGATGGAGCGCGCGATTGGCGAAACCACGCGGCGGCGCGACAAGCAGATCGCCTATAACCTTGAACATGGCATCACGCCTGCGACGATCAAGAAGAATGTCGATGATATCCTCTCGGGTCTTTACAAGGGCGATGTCGATATGAACCGGGTGACCGCCAAGGTCGAAAAACCGCTGATCGGCGCCAATCTGGCCGCCCATCTGGACGCCTTGCGCACCACCATGCGCAAAGCCGCCGAGAACCTCGAATTCGAAGAGGCCGCCCGCCTGCGCGATGAAGTCAGGCGGCTGGAGGCGGTAGAGCTTGCCATCGCCGACGACCCCCTGGCACGCCAATCCGCGGTTGAGGCGGCATCCGAGGCCGCCGTCAAAGGTGCGGGGCGGTCAACCGGCGGCCGCGGCGGGATGCGGGGCGGGAAGGCAAGAAGGGGGAGGTGATGGCGAATGAACGAGATGAATTGATCGTCGCCGCTCAGCCTGACAATGAGAGCGAAACCTACGTTGAATTCGACGAATTCACTGATGTAGTCTGTTCCTTGGGCCTTCTTGCCACCGCAGCACGGCAAGCGCGCGAGGACT
>JBAUHP010000398.1:0-20893 GCA_049680345.1 Albidovulum sp.
CAAAAGACCACCTCGAAAAACCCCCGATCAACCGTGGGAACGGTGACCGAGATTTACGATTATATGCGCCTGCTTTTTGCGCGCGTGGGCACCCCCTACAGCCCGGCCACCGGCAAACCGATTGAAGCACAGCAGGTGCAAGACATGGTCGACACGGTCATGGCGCTGGAGGACGGCACGCGCGGCTACCTGCTGGCCCCGATGATACGTGACCGTAAGGGCGAGTACCGCAAGGAATTTCTGGAGCTGCGCAAGCAGGGTTTTCAGCGCGTCAAGGTTGATGGCCAGTTTTATGAGCTTGATGAGCCGCCGACGCTGGACAAGAAATTCCGCCACGATATCGATGTGGTGGTTGACCGGATCGTGGTGCGCGAAGGGCTTGAGACGCGGCTGGCCGATAGTTTTCGCACCGCTTTGAACCTAGCCGACGGGATCGCCATATTGGAGACAGCACCCGCCGAGGGCGAGGGGACGCGGATCACCTTCAGCGAAAAATTCGCCTGCCCGGTTTCGGGCTTTACCATCCCCGAGATTGAGCCGCGCCTGTTTTCCTTCAACGCGCCTTTCGGGGCTTGCCCGGCCTGCGACGGGCTTGGGGTTGAGCTTTTCTTTGACGAACGCCTTGTGGTGCCGGATGTGACGCTGAAGCTGAAAGACGGGGCATTGGCGCCTTGGAACAAGGGCAAATCGCCCTATTTCATCCAGACCATTGATGCTTTGGCCAAGCATTACGGTTTTGATGCGCGCAAGGCCTGGAAAGACCTGCCCGTCACGGTCCATCAGCTCTTCCTTTTCGGTTCTGGCGAGGAAGAGATTCCGTTTCGTTTTGATGAGGGCGGGCGGGTCTACACCGTGACCCGGGTCTTTGAAGGCGTCATCCCCAATATGGAGCGCCGATACCGCGAGACGGACAGTGCTTGGGTGCGTGAAGAGTTTGAGCGTTATCAAAACAACCGCTCTTGTGCGACTTGCGAGGGCCACCGGCTGCGCCCCGAAGCACTGGCCGTAAAAATAGCCGGTCTGCATGTGGGGCACGTTGTGCGCATGTCGATCAAAGAGGCATTCGCGTGGATCGGCTCGGTTCCTGAACAACTGACCAACCAAAAGAATGAAATCGCGCGGGCGATCTTGAAGGAAATCCGCGAGCGTCTGGGGTTCTTGAACAATGTGGGTCTTGAATATCTGACACTGTCGCGCAATGCGGGAACACTTTCGGGCGGCGAAAGCCAGCGCATCCGTCTGGCCAGCCAGATCGGGTCGGGCTTGACCGGCGTGCTTTACGTGCTGGATGAACCCTCTATCGGGCTGCATCAGCGCGACAATGACCGATTGCTCATGACGCTCAAGAACCTGCGCGATCAGGGCAATACAGTCTTGGTGGTTGAGCATGATGAAGAGGCAATCCGCGAGGCGGATTATGTCTTTGATATCGGCCCCGGGGCCGGTGTACATGGCGGCCAGGTGGTTGCGCACGGCACGCCGGATGAGGTGGCGCATAATCCCGCATCGTTGACCGGGCAGTATTTGCTGGGCAAACGCGAGATTGCGGTGCCCAAGCGCCGCCGCACGGGCAGCGGCAAGTCGGTGACGGTGGTGAAGGCCACCGGCAATAATCTTAAAGATGTCACGGCCGAATTTCCCTTGGGGCGGTTCGTTTGCATCACCGGCGTGTCTGGCGGTGGCAAATCGACCTTGACGATTGAAACACTTTTCAAGACCGCCTCGATGCGGCTGAACGGCGCGCGCCAGACACCGGCCCCTTGCGAGACGATCAAGGGGTTGGAGCATCTCGACAAGGTGATCGACATTGATCAGCGTGCGATTGGGCGCACGCCACGATCTAACCCCGCGACCTATACCGGGGCGTTCACGCCCATTCGCGATTGGTTTGCGGGCCTGCCCGAAGCCAAGGCGCGGGGCTATAAGCCGGGGCGGTTTTCCTTCAACGTCAAGGGCGGGCGCTGCGAGGCCTGTCAGGGCGACGGCGTTATCAAGATCGAGATGCACTTTTTGCCCGATGTCTATGTGACCTGCGAAACCTGCAAGGGCAAACGCTATAACCGCGAGACGTTGGAGGTACTGTTCAAGGGCAAGTCCATCGCTGACGTTTTGGATATGACGGTGGAGGATGCGCAAGGCTTCTTTACCGCCGTGCCCGCGATCCGCGAAAAGATGGATGCGCTGATGCAGGTGGGGCTTGGCTATATCAAGGTCGGTCAACAGGCCACGACCTTGTCGGGCGGCGAGGCGCAGCGGGTGAAACTGTCGAAAGAGCTTTCGCGCCGGTCAACCGGGCGCACCTTGTATATTCTGGATGAGCCGACCACGGGGCTGCATTTCGAAGATGTCAAAAAGCTGCTTGAAGTGCTGCATGAACTGGTTGAGCAGGGCAATTCAGTTGTGGTGATCGAGCATAACCTCGATGTCATCAAAACAGCGGACTGGATCATCGACATCGGCCCTGAGGGCGGTGATGGCGGCGGAGAGATCGTGGCGACGGGTACGCCCGAGGATGTGGCCAGAGCCAAGGGCAGCCATACCGGGCATTATCTGGCCAATATGCTTAAACCGCGCCGCGTCGCGGCGGAGTAGCGCTTGCGGTCGGGGTGGTGCCGCCTCAGGGGGCATCGAGCCCCCCAAGGCGGCGTTGCCACGAGACCGCGGGGGCCGGTCAAACTTGTATAACTAAGCCCGTTTCGCGGGGCAGGTACTGACGCCGATCAGCGTATAAAGCGGGCAGGTTGACATAAACCCGGTGCCAAGTGCGACCGCACCGATTGCGATCAGGGCCCAGCGGTAGCCAAAATCGGGCCAGATGAAACTTGCGGCGATCAGCGACAGGCCAAGGATGATCCGTATGGCGCGGTCAATGCCGCCCACATTGGTCTTGAACATTGGAAACCTCCTATGGTTGGTACCTTTCGTGCGGGTACCGATGAAGTATGGGCAACATTGCGCAGATGCGCGATGATCTGGATCAAGCCCCTTGCCGCTCAGCGATGCCCGCGTTTTTCAAAGCGCGGCAGCATGGCAGAAAAATCCGACCCGAGGCCATCTTCATCTTCGACAAACGTCGCGTAGATCGCGGCGGCCAATGCGCCCATCGGTGTGTCGGCATCCGCCTCCTTGGCGGCTTGTTGCGACAAGCGCAGGTCTTTGAGCATCAACTCGGACGCGAAACCGGGCCTGTAGCCGTTGTCGGCGGGCGAGGTGGGGCCGATGCCGGGGGCGGGGCAATAGCTGTTCATCGACCAGCTTTGACCGGAGGAGGTTGAGACCACATCAAACATCTTCTGGCGGTCAAGCCCAAGTTTATCGGCCAGCGCAAAAGCCTCGCAGGTGGCGATCATCGTGGCGCCAAGGATCATGTTGTTGCAGATCTTGGCGGCCTGTCCGGCCCCCGCCGCACCGCAATGGACCGCCGCTTTGCCCATGACCTCAAAGAACGGCTGGGCGCGGGCAAAGGCCTCGGGCGACCCACCGGCCATGAAGGTCAAGCTGCCGGCCTGCGCGCCCATGATGCCGCCCGACACTGGCGCATCGACGGTCTGCAGGCCCGTGACCCGACCCAGAGCCTCAACCGCGCGGGCACTTTCTACGTCCACGGTCGAGCAATCGATGTGGAGCGCGCCGGGCGCTGTGATGGAACGGATTTGCGCGGCGACTGTGCGCAATATCGCACCGCTGGGCAACATTGTGATGACCACATCGGCGCCATCTGCGGCCTCCGCCGCACTGCTGGCGGTGTGCACGCCGTCCGGGCAATCAGCGGCCAGATCGAAGCCTGTGACATCGTAGCCCGCAGCCACAAGGTTAAGCGCCATCGGCGCCCCCATATTGCCCAACCCGATAAATCCGATTTTCATGCGTTATCCTTTTCAAATGTCAGCTCATCGGCCCCAAGCGGCATCAGCATTTGTGCGACCTCGGCCGCTGATACCAATGCGACGCTTGCATGACGCCAGCGCGGATTGCGGTCTTTGTCGATAATCGCGGCACGGATGCCTTCGATGAAATCACTATGCTGCATGGCGCGGTAGGTGAAACGGTATTCAAGGCAAAGGGCTTCTTGCAGATCAAGATGGGGGCGCAAGCGGCGCAGCATCTCAACCGTGGCGGCCATGGCCAAGGGCGAGGGGCGGGCAAGGGCGGCAAGGGTCTTGGCTGCGAAATCCGAGGCGTCCATGGCCATGTTTTGCAGGACCTTTGGCAAGGCGTCCACGCCAAAGAACCGGTCGATCAGGGCGCGGTTTTGGCCAAGCGGTCCGGGGGGCGGCGTTTGGGCCAGTTGCGCGATGGCGCTGAGTGGATCGCCCGCCAAAAGGCCGGCCTTAAGGGCGGGCCAAAGCGCGCTAGGGATGAAATGATCGGCGAAGCCTGCCATGATCGCATCACCGGGCCCCATCCTTGCGCCGGTCGTGCCCAGGTAATCGCCAAGCCGCCCCGGGGCGCGCGCCAAAAGGTACGAGCCACCCACATCCGGCACCAGCCCGACGCCGCATTCCGGCAAGGCGATCTGGCTGCTTTCGCAAGTGATGCGGTGGCTGGCGTGGCAGGCAAGCCCGACGCCGCCGCCAAGTGTAAAACCTTGCATGAACACCACGATTGGCTTGGGATAGGCCGCGATGCGGGCATTCATGCGGTATTCTTCGGCCCAAAAACGCCGCCCATAGCCATAGTCACCGGCCTTGCCGCTTTCATACATCTGCGCCAGGTCGCCGCCCGCACTAAAGGCTTTGTCACCGATGGCATCAATCATGATCAGATCAATTTGGTCATCGCGGCACCACTGGCGAAGGGCTAGGTCAATGGCGCGGCACATATCATCGCTGAGGGCATTAAGGGCCGATGGCCGGTTCAGGGTGATGCGACCAATGCGCCCCTCTGGCCGTATATCAATATCGCTCATCCGCTCCGCCCTGCCAGCAAGCTGCGCGCGATGATCACGCGCATGATCTCATTCGTGCCTTCAAGGATCTGGTGGACGCGCAGATCCCGGACGATTTTTTCGATCCCGTAATCGGCCAGATAGCCGTAGCCACCGTGAAGTTGCAGGCATTGGTTTGCGGCGTCAAAGGCATTGTCGGTGACCAGCAGCTTGGCCATGGCGCAAAATTTGGCTGCCTCCGCCGCGCCGCCATCAAGCATATTCGCGGCATGATGCAAGAAAGAGCGCGCCGATTGCAGCTTTACCTCTATCTCTGCCAGCCGGAATTGCAGGGCTTGAAACTGATCAAGCGGCTGGCCGAATGCCTTGCGTTCAGACATATATTTCAATGTCTTATCCATGGCGGATTGGGCGCCGCCCAAGGCGCAGGCGGCAATGTTCAGCCGCCCGCCATCAAGGCCTGCCATGGCGTAGGCAAAGCCGCGCCCTTCCTCGCCCAAAAGGTTCTGGGCCGGGATCACGCAATCATCGAACTGCACCTGTGCTGTTGGTTGGGCGCGCCATCCCATCTTGTCTTCGGGCGGGCCAAAGGACAGGCCCGGCGTGCCGGCCTCAACCACGTAGGCAGATATGCCTTTGGCGCCGGGGCCGCCGCTGCGTGCCATGACGATATAGGCATCCGAATACCCCGCGCCTGAGATGAAGGCCTTGGTGCCGTTCAAGACCCAGCCGCCACCGCGAGATTCTGGGCGGGCTTCGGCGCGGGTGCGCAGGGCGGCAGCGTCCGACCCCGATCCGGGTTCGGTCAGGCAGTAGGAAAAGATCGTCTCCATCGCCACCGCGCGCGGCAACCAGCGCGCATGGGCATGGGCATCGCCAAAACGCGCGATCATGCCTGCGGCCATATTGTGGATCGACAAGAAGGCCGCAACAGCCGGGCAGGCCATCGACAAGGCCTCAAACACCGATGTCGCGTCGCGCCGCGACAGGCCAGCCCCACCGTGATCTTCGCCGACGTAAAGCCCGCCAAATCCAAGTGCTGCCGCCTTGGCCCAAAGATCGCGCGGGATGGTGCCCGCAGCTTCCCATTCGCTTGCGAAGGGGGCAATCTGATCGGCCCCGAAACGCCGCGCCATATCGAAAATTGCGGCCTGTTGTTGCGTGGATTGGTCGTGCACCGGGGCCTCCTGCGGGAAAGACGTGATTCGAGTTTGGCAATACCGGGCGTCATTGCAAAGCGTATTACATGGGCACCAGCAGGCTATCTGTGGTCATTTGCGCGCATAATACCATCCACAAAGCGTCTTTATTTCCATATCGGCGGCGGCCCGGGGGGGAAGTAACAATATTTCCATAAATTTGCCGCTTTATACCGGTAGCTAATACGAAGCTTGGCAAAGTGTTTTGCACATAGAAAAGAAGACCTGAAGAATGAAACTGTTAAAATTCTGCATCGGCGCATTTATTGCAGCCACGATATCGACAGGGGCGTCGGCTGCGACGGTGACCTTCGATTTTACCGGCGGTAATCAGGGTGGCTGGCAAAATTCGCTGTCTTATGCGCTGTCGGGGGTCAATCTGTCCGTCACCGGCGGCACCTATAGTGATGGTTTCAACATTACCGGCGCCGCACAGGTGCGCAGCTATTCGGGTTCGGGCCTTGGCGTGCGCTCGCCCAATGACACCAATTCGCAGATCGACGGCAGCGGCAATAATGACGCCGCAATTTTCAGCTTTTCTCAGGCGGTGACGCTGAATTCGGTCAGCTTTGCACCAAGCACGATCAGCGGCAGCGACTATTTCGATCAGTTCACATCGAATACCGGCACGCCATTGCTGCGTGATCTGGATGTTCTGGCGGCATCAACATATACTTTCGCGGCTCCGCGTACCGCACTCAACTTTGCCATCGGCGCCTATTTCAGCACCTCGGCCTATTACATCCGCTCGATCACGGTCAGCTTTGCAGACCCGACATCCGTGCCGCTTCCGGCTGCGGGCTGGGCGCTTTTGGCGGGGCTGGGGTCAATCGGATTGATGCGCCGCCGCCGCAAATCGTAGCGCAAATCCTAACCTCGCTGACACTACGGATAACGGCGCGCCCGCAAGGGACGCGCCGTTTCTCTTTCAGTGTCGTTTCGCGTGGTCTGGCGTCAGTCCATCGCTTTGAAGTTGAACTCTCCGCCTTCTTTGATGCCACTTGGCCAGCGTGAGGTCACGGTCTTGGTCCGGGTGTAAAAGCGGAACGAATCCGGCCCGTGCTGGTTCAAATCGCCGAAGGCCGATTTCTTCCAACCGCCAAAGGTGTGATAGGCCAGCGGCACCGGAATTGGCACGTTGATACCGATCATGCCGACGTTGATACGGTTGGCAAAGTCGCGCGCGGTGTCGCCATCGCGGGTGAAGATCGCCGTGCCGTTGCCGTATTCATTGTCCATGGCGTAACCAAGGGCTTCTTCATATGACTCTGAGCGTAGGACCGAAAGAACCGGGCCGAAGATCTCTTTCTTATAGATCTCCATATCGGTCGTGACATTGTCAAACAGATGCGGTCCGACAAAGTAGCCGTCTTCATAACCTTGCAGTTTGAAGTCGCGCCCGTCGACCACCAGATTGGCACCGGCGGCCACACCAGATTCGACCAAACCAAGGATATTGGCCTTGGCAGCGGCGGTAATGACCGGGCCGTAATCCACGTCATTTCCAGCCGTGTAAGGCCCGACCTTCAGCTTTTCGATGCGCGGGATCAGCCGTTCAATCAACGCATCCGCAGTCTTTTGACCAACCGGCACGGCCACCGAAATCGCCATGCAGCGTTCGCCTGCCGCACCAAAACCAGCCCCCACAAGCGCGTCGGCGGCTTGGTCAAGATCTGCGTCGGGCATGATGATCATATGGTTCTTGGCACCGCCAAAGCACTGCACGCGCTTACCGTTTGAACAGCCACGGCCATAGATATATTCGGCGATCGGCGTGGAGCCGACAAAGCCGATCCCCGCAATCACCGGGTTATCAAGGATCGCATCAACGCTTTCCTTGTCGCCGTTGATCACCTGCAAGACACCGTCCGGAAGCCCGGCTTCTTGAAAAAGCTCGGCCAGCATCAAAGGCACCGACGGGTCACGCTCGGACGGCTTGAGGATGAAGGCGTTGCCGCAAGACAGGGCGGGGCCCATCTTCCACAAGGGGATCATGGCGGGGAAGTTGAACGGGGTGATGCCTGCGGCCACGCCCAGGGGCTGACGCAAGGAATACATGTCAATGCCGGGGCCAGCACTATCGGTGATGTCGCCCTTCAGCATTTGCGGCGCACCGATGCAAAATTCGATAACCTCAAGCCCGCGCTGCACATCGCCCTTGGCATCGGGGATGGTCTTGCCGTGTTCGCGGCTCAGGGCCTCTGCCAGCTTTTCCATATCGCGGTTGATCAACCGCACCATTTCCATCATCACCCGCCCGCGCTTTTGCGGGTTGGTGGCGCCCCATTTCACCTGGGCTTTGGCCGCATCTGCGGTGGCCGCGTCAAGCTCTGCCTTGCTGGCCAAAGCCACTCGGGCCTGAACTTCGCCGGTTGCAGGGTTGAAAACATCCGCAAAGCGCCCCGAAGTGCCCTTGACGTGCTTACCGTTGATCCAATGACCGATTTCGTTCATGGGGAATCCTCCTGATTTCTGGGCTGCACTATAGCCTTGCGGAAATGCCGAAAAAAGGGCCAATGTTTCAAAGGTGTTTTGCAAGAATGCAAAGGTGAATGATGGATTGGGATGATCTGCGGGTGTTTTTGGCGGTGGCGCGCGGCGAAAGCCTGTCGGCGGCGGGGCGCGGGTTGAAGATTGATCCGGCCACGGTGGGGCGGCGCATTGCCCGGCTGGAAGAGGCCATGGGCGCGCGGCTTTTCGCCAAGGGCCCGCAAGGCTACAAGATCAGTGAAGAGGGGGAGCGGTTGCTGACCCATGCCGAACAGGTCGAAACCGCGATGAAGGGCGCAAGTGAGGCGCTGTCGGGCCCCGAAGGCCTGACCGGCCAGATCCGCATCGGCGCACCGGACGGCAGCGCCAATTACCTCTTGCCGCAAGTGCTGGCCAGGATCTGCGATGATAATCCGGGGCTTGAGGTTCAGCTCGTCGCCTTGCCGCGGATTTTCAACCTGTCAAAGCGCGAGGCCGATATGGCGATTTCCGTCTCGGCGCCCACGGCAGGGCGGCTTTCGGTGCAAAAGATCACTGATTACCAACTGCATCTGGCCGCCTCAAAAACCTATCTTGAACGCACCGGGCCGATCACCACCCGCAAAGACCTTAAGGGGCGGCGGGTCATCGGCTATATCCCCGACATGATCTTTGACAAGGAGTTGGATTATCTGGGCGAAACCGGGGCCGATACCGCCACGCTGACGTCAAATTCGGTTTCCGTTCAGTTCAACTGGGTCAGAACCGGCGCGGGGGTGGCGATTGTGCATGATTTCGTAATCCCCATGGCCCCGGATATTGAGATATTGCTGAAAGACGAGATTGCTTTGACGCGGTCGTTCTATCTTATCCGCCATCTGGATGACCGCCGTTCTGACCGGCTTAACCGTTTTGCCGAGGCTTTGACCCAAGGGCTAAGACAAGAAGTGGCGCGCCTTGAAGCACTGACTTGACAGACCCGCCCGGGCAGGGGACGCTGTCGGAAAGGCCAGATCATTCAGGAGGTTGCCATGCAGGTTCATCAAATACTTCGCGCCAAGCCAAAGGCGCGCGTAATCACGGTGCTGCCGGGCTCATCGGTGGCCGATGCCGCACGACTTTTGTCGGAACGCCGCATCGGTGCGGTGATCGTGTCGAAAGATGGCGCGCACCCGCTTGGGATCTTGTCGGAACGTGACATCGTTCGCGACATCGGCAGGCGCGGTGAAGGATGCCTGAGCGACACGGTCGAGGCACTGATGACCCGAAATATCATCGGCTGTGGCCCTGACGATTCAGCCGATGATGTGCTGGAAAAGATGACCTCGGGCCGTTTTCGTCACATGCCGGTGCTGGAAGATGGCAAGATGGTCGGGATTATTTCCATTGGTGATGTGGTTGCAGCCCGGATGTCAGAGCTGGCAATGGAAAAAGAAGCCCTTGCCGGGATGATCATGGGCAATTGACCCTGCGGCGCTTAGCCCCTTGCAAAACGCGCTGCAATCTTGCCATTTGGCGCCGATAGCGACGGTACGACGGAGGAAAACCCATGCGCATCGGCCTTTATCCGGGCACGTTCGATCCAATCACCTTGGGTCATACCGATATCATTCAGCGCGCCATGGCCTTGGTCGATCGGCTGGTGATCGGGGTTGCAATCAATGGCGACAAAGGCCCGCTCTTTCCGCTGGAAGAGCGCGTGGCGATGGTAAAGGCCGAATGCGCCGGGATCACGGCGATAACCGGCGGTGAAATCATCGTTCATCCGTTTGAGAACCTGTTGATCGATTGCGCACGCGATGTTGAAGCCTCTGTCATCATTCGCGGGCTGCGCGCTGTTGCTGATTTTGAGTATGAATTTCAGATGGTTGGCATGAATCGCGCGATGGATTCTTCGATAGAGACGGTATTTTTGATGGCCGATGCCCGCCGCCAGGCGATTGCATCGAAGCTGGTCAAGGAAATCGCGCGGCTGGGCGGGGATGTGACGAAATTTGTCCCCCCCGCGGTCAAGACCGCCCTTATTGAAAAGTTTAAATAGGACGTAAATGCTTTAAAGGTATTTTCCCATCTCAACCGCCGTGTCGGCCATGCGGTTGGAAAAGCCCCATTCATTGTCATACCAGCATAAGATCCGGCACATTCTGGCCTCGATCACCTTTGTCTGATCCATGTGGAAGATGGATGAATGCGGATCATGGTTGAAATCCGAGCTGACATTGGGATGATCGGTATAGCCCAAGATGCCCTTGAGCCTGCCGTCGGCAGCGCTGCGGATGGCGGCGTTGATTTCCTCAACCGAGGTGTCTCTGGCGGCATCAAAGACCAGATCAACCACCGATACATTCGGGGTCGGCACCCGAATCGCCATACCGTCAAGACGGCCATGCAACTCGGGCAAAACCAGACCCACGGCCTTGGCCGCACCGGTTGTGGTCGGGATCATCGACAAGGCGGCGGCGCGGGCGCGGTACATATCCTTGTGCATCCGGTCCAGCGTCGGTTGATCGCCGGTATAGCTGTGAACCGTGGTCATGAAGCCTTTGGTAATGCCGATCGCATCATTCAAGACCTGTGCGACCGGGCTTAGGCAATTGGTGGTGCAAGAGGCGTTGGAAACGATCAGATCATTTTTGGTAAGGGTCTGGTGGTTGACGCCAAAAACGATGGTCTTGTCAGCCCCTTGCGACGGGGCCGAGACCAGCACCCGACTTGCGCCGTTTTCAAGATGAACGGCGGCCTGATCGCGGCTGGTGAAAATGCCGGTGCATTCCATCACCACGTCAATGTGCTGCCACGGCAGTTCGGCGGGATTGCGGATCGCGGTGACCTCGATCGGCCCGCGGCCGACGTCGATGCTTGTGGCTGTGGTTTTGACGTCGGCTGCAAAGCGGCCATGGACGGAATCGAAGCGCAAAAGATGGGCGTTGGCTTCCACCGGGCCAAGATCGTTTATCGCCACCACCGCAATATCGCGGCGGCCGGATTCGATAATGGCGCGTAGAACATTTCGGCCAATGCGGCCAAACCCGTTTATGGCAACCGTTACAACCATGATCCGTCTCCCGTGATGTGGGGCTGGCGCAGGCGGCCAGTCAGATGTTAGCGGTAACATCAAAAAACGACGGAAAGGTCAAGCCAAAGTTGGCAATCTAGCGCCAGAAGGCGGCGTAATCGACCAATTCAGTAAGTTTGCGGATCAAGAACATTGATGCGGCACCCTCTTGCACCCAAAGGTCAAGCGCGAGTGCCAATGCGATGATAATGGCCAGGGCCATGGCGATACGGTTGGTCATGGGCGGGGGCCAAGGCCCCCAACACTCCTTATTACAGAAGCCGCCCCATCGCCCCGGCCACATCGGCCATACGGCAAGAAAAGCCCCATTCATTGTCATACCACGCCAGAACCCGCACGGTGCGGCGGCCCACTACCTTGGTTTGATCAGGGGCAAAGATAGTGGAATAGGGCGTGTGATTGAAGTCAATTGAAACCTTGGGTTCCGGATCATAGGACATGACCATGCCCATATAGCCCGCAGCCGCTTCGCGCACGACCTCATTCACATCGGCGACAGTGACGTCTTTGGACGCGATGAATGTCAGATCAACGGCAGAAACGTTCGGCGTTGGCACCCGGATCGACGTGCCATCCAGCTTGCCTGCAAGCTCTGGCAGCACCTCGCCCAAGGCTTTTGCCGCACCGGTTGAGGTTGGGATCATCGCCATGGATGCGGCGCGCGCGCGGTAAAGGTCCGCATGGCGGCGGTCCAGGGTTGGCTGATCGCCGGTATAGGAATGGATGGTGGTCATGATACCGGATTCGATCCCGATGGCGTCATTCAAGACCTTGGCCAAGGGGGCCAGGCAATTGGTTGTGCAAGATCCGTTGGAGACAACGTGATGTTCCGCCAGCAACTGGCGGTGATTGACGCCGTAAACCACGGTCTTGTCGACGCGCGAGGCAGGTGCCGAAATCAGCACCCGCTTGGCGCCGCGCTTCAGGTGGGCGGCGGCTTTTTCGCCATCGTTGAACTTGCCGGTACATTCGAGGACGACATCGACGCCCTCCCAGTCCAGCTCTTCGAGGTTATAGGTCGACATCACCTCAATCGGGCCCTGACCCAGATCGAGGGTGGAGCCTGCGACCTTGACGTTGCCGCCAAAGCGGCCATGCACGGAATCGTATTTCAACAGATGTGCATTGGTTTCAATCGGGCCGGTTGCATTGATACGCACGACCTGAACATCATTGCGCGCAGCTTCGGCGATATGCGCAAGCGTGCAGCGGCCGATGCGACCAAATCCGTTAATGCCGATCGTGACGGTCATGCAAAACCCTCCTGTCAATTCGTGGCGGTCAAACCGACCTTATTCGCAATACCAAAGAGCAGTGATTGAGAAAACCCGTTATTTCAACATGTTAGCGGAAACACCGGCTTGTTAGCGAAAACAGAGCGTACAATTGCCGCCCAATGCCGGAACTGTGTCAAAATTATCTTCGGTTTGCCTTGGCGGCGGGTTCCTTTAGGTTGGTCGAAAATCAAAGGCAAAAGGGCAGATATGAGCGGGTTATTGGCACTTCTTGACGATGTCGCGGCGATTGCCAAGGTGGCGGCGACCTCTATCGACGATGTGGCGGCGCAAGCGGTCAAGGCGGGTACGAAGGCGGCGGGGGCCGTGATTGATGATGCGGCGGTGACGCCAAAATATGTGCACGGGTTTGAGCCCGCGCGTGAATTGCCGATCATCTGGAAGATCGCGCGCGGATCAATCTTCAACAAGCTTGTCATCCTTTTGCCCGCCGCCATGTTTTTATCGGCCTTCGCACCTTGGGCGATCTTGCCACTGTTGTTGTTGGGCGGGCTTTATTTGTGTTTTGAAGGTGCGGAAAAGGTCTTTCACTATTTCTGGCATGAACCCCATCTGGAGGTGCCGCTGGATGAGGAACTGACCGAGGCCGGACATCTGGAGGCTGAGAAGGTCGCAGGCGCGATCAAGACCGATTTCGTGCTTTCGGCAGAGATCATGACAATCATTCTGGCGGCCATTCCCGACAGTTCGATCTGGTTTGAAGCCGCCACATTGGCCGGGGCAGGGGTGGGGATCACCGGTCTTGTCTATGGCAGTGTGGCACTGATTGTGAAGGCGGATGATTTTGGCTTGCATCTAAGCCGCAAGGGCCGGTTCGGGGCCACCCGGGCCTTTGGGCGCTCCATCGTGCGGCGGATGCCGGGGTTCTTGACCGGCCTTACGGTGGTGGGCACGGCAGCGATGATCTGGGTCGGCGGATCCATTGTCGTGCATGGATTGGCCGGTCTTGGCGTAAGCGCACCGGAGCATCTGATAAAGGGCTGGGCCGAGATGGCCGCCCATGCCTCACCTACCGCCTTGGCAGGATTTGTGAATTGGGCGGCGACGGCGGCGGTGGATGGGGTCATCGGCCTTGGGGTTGGTCTGGCGCTGATCCCGTTGGTGACGAAAGTGGTGGTGCCCATATGGGCGGCAACTGCGCACCGGTTCAAACGATCCAGTTGAGCGCCTATGGCGCAAGTCATCTCTCGGTGCCTTTGCCAAGGCAAAGGCACCTCGGGCATCGGGGGTTTGTTGTAACGGAAAAGGCCGCGCGTGGCGCGGCCCTTTTTTGATCTGTGTAGCCCGCGTGGCGGGATATCAGAGCATGGCTTTTACTTTTGCGGCGGCCGCTTCAGCGGTGATGCCAAATTCCGCATAGAGCCGGTCAGCCGGGGCAGAGGCGCCAAAGCCGGTCATACCGACAAAAGCGGCTTTCGCCTCGCGCCCGCGCTCGCCCAGCAAGAAGCGATCCCACGGCTGGCGCACGCCCGCCTCCAATGCGACCCGCACCGGGCCTGCGGGCAAGACGCGCTTGCGGTAAGCCTCTGGCTGGGCTGCGAAAAGCTCCATCGAGGGCATTGAGACGACGCGGGTGCCGATGCCTTCGGCCTCTAGCATGTCACGGGCTTTGAGGGCGATTTCAACCTCGGATCCGGTGGCCATCAAGATTGCCTGCCGCTTGCCCACAGCCTCGGCCAGGATATAGCCGCCCTGGGCGCTGAGGTTCTTGTTTGTATGGCTGGTACGCACCGTTGGCAGGTTCTGGCGGCTGAGCGCCAGAATTGAGGGCGTGGTGGCACTTGTCAGCGCCAATTCCCAGCATTCTGCGGTTTCCACCAGGTCTGCGGGGCGGAACGTCCAGGTATTGGGCGTGGCCCGGCAGATCGCGAGGTGCTCGACTGGCTGGTGGGTGGGGCCATCTTCGCCCAGACCGATGGAATCGTGGGTCATCACATAGACCGCCGGAACCCCCATCAATGCTGACAGGCGCATGGCACCGCGCGCATAATCGGTGAAGCACATGAAGGTGCCGCCATAGGGGCGCACCCCGCCATGCAAAGACATGCCGTTCATTGCCGCCGCCATTCCATGTTCGCGGATGCCGTAATGGACATGGCGGCCATTGCGGTTCTGCGGCGTGAAAATCCCCAGATCGGCGGTTTTCGTCAGGTTGGAGCCGGTCAGATCCGCCGATCCGCCGATGGTTTCGGGCATGATCGGATTGACCGCGGCCAGCACCATTTCGGAGGCTTTGCGCGAGGCGACTTTGGTCAGCTGGGCGCTGGCCTCTTTCTTGACCGCGCGGATTGTGGCGGCCAGTTTCTTGGGGGCCGCACCTGACATCTGACGCTCAAACTCGGCCCGTTTGGCAGGGGAAAGCGATGCAAACCGGGCCTTCCATTCGCCGTGCTGTGCCGCACCGCGCGCACCGATTGCGCGCCAGCCCTTTTGGATATCGGCGGGAATGGTGAAAGCGGCGTGATCCCAGCCGTAGATCGCCTTGGTCACCTTGATCTCATCTGGCCCAAGCGGCGCGCCATGGGCACCTGCGGTGTCTTGTTTCTTGGGGCTGCCAAAACCGATATGGGTTTTGCAATCCACCAAAACCGGCCGGTCAGAGGCTTTGGCGGCCGCCAGCGCGCGGTCGATATCAACCGGATCATGGCCATCGCAAGAAAGCACAGTCCAGCCGGCCGCCGCAAAACGGGCACGCTGATCGGTAATGTCCGACATCGAAATCGGCCCGTCGATCGAGATATTGTTGTTGTCCCAAAGCACGATCAGTTTTGACAGCTTTTGCATCCCCGCAAGGCCGATCGCCTCGTGGCTGATGCCTTCCATCAAACAGCCGTCACCGGCAATAACCCAGGTGCGGTGATCAACAACCTTGGCACCAAAGCGGGCGCGCAGGCTTTCTTCGGCCATCGCAAACCCCACGGCATTGGATATGCCCTGACCCAGCGGGCCGGTCGTGGTCTCAATGCCGCTGGCATGGCCATATTCGGGGTGGCCTGCAGTAATCGCCCCCCACTGGCGGAAATTCTTGATCTGATCAAGCGTCATGTCGGCATAGCCGGTCAGGTGCAAAAGCGCATAGATCAACATGGAGCCGTGGCCCGCCGACAAGATAAAGCGATCCCGGTCGGCCCAATTGGGGGCGGCGGCGTCGAATTTCAGATGCTTGTCAAAAAGCACGGTCGCGACATCGGCCATGCCCATCGGCATGCCGGGGTGGCCCGAATTGGCGGCCTGAACCGCATCCATGGCCAAAGTGCGTATCGCACAGGCTTTCATCCAGTGATCCGGGTGTTGGGCGCGCAGAGTGGCAATATCCAATGGCCTTATCCTTCGGCTTAGGTGGCAGGGTCGTGTGCTTGATAGGAGTGCTCACCGGCAAGATCAAGCTTGCCCCTTAAGGCTTTGGCATAAAAGGGGGAGCAAACCCCAGGCGCTTTGGTCTAATATTGCCCAGACGCGTTACTGACGCCGATTCGCATGGGTTCCAGGCCGCAGAGCCAGGCCCGGCTGTGACGTAGTTGGTTGAGGACGACGAGCGGGAGAGCCCAGGCAATGAATGATATTTCTGAACTGGAACGGCGTATTCTTTACGCCCTTGAGAGGATAAACCAAGGTGCGAGCGCACTGGCCGAGGGGGCCGGGCGCGTGATTGCCCCGGTGGCTGTGGCTCCGATGGTCGAGTCTGGCGCAGACACGGCGCAAGTGGAAGCGCTTCACGCCGAGCTGGAAGCCGAACGTCTTGCCAATGCGCAATTGACCGAACGGGTGCGCGCGATCAAAGACAAACAAGAGACCATGGTCACGGTTTTGGAAAAGAAAGTCGCGCGCCTGACCGAGCAGCTTGACGGCTCTGGCAGCGAATTGCAGCGGCTTCGGCGCTTGAACACCGAGTTGATCGAGACAAATCAAGCCCTGAGCGACGCCGCGCGCGAGGGCATCGCCTCGCCCGAATTGTTGAACCAATCGCTTTTGACCGAGATCGAAGCAATGCGCGCCTCACGCGCCGCCGAAATGGCCGAGATGGAAGAGGTGATGGCAGAGTTGAAGCCGCTTATTGGGGAGGTCGCCTGATGCCCGAGATCAATGTCACCATAGGCGGGCGCGACTTTGAAGTATTTTGCCAACCCGGGGAAGAGCATTTCTTGCGCGCCGCCGCCCGGCTTATGGATAATGAAGCCGCAACCTTGCTGTCTCAGATCGGGCGTTTGCCTGAATCGCGGATGTTGCTGATGGCGGGGCTGATGCTGGCGGATAAAACCGCAGGAATGGAAGACCAGCTGCGCGCCTTGGAAGAGCGTGTGCAATTGGCCGAACGGGTCGCCACCAATGCGCGCGCCACCCAAGAGCGGGTGGAAGTGCCGGTCTTGCCGCAATCGGTTCTCGATAGCATGGCCGAAATCGCCGCGCGTGCGGAATCTTTGGCCGACCAGATCGAAGACCAGATGGCGAGTTGATCGACCAACTGATCCAATTGAAAAAGCCCGCCGGTTTGGCGGGCTTTTGTGCCTTAAGTAGAGCCAAAACCGGCATGCCGGTTTTAGAAAAACCTCTTTAAATCAACCGTTTGCTTCGCGTATCTTATCTGCGGCTTCCTTGGAATAGGTCACACCTTTTTCCTCAAAAAGTTGATCAAGTTCGCCCGAGATCGTCATCTCGGTGACAATGTCGCAACCGCCGACAAATTCGCCCTTCACATAAAGCTGGGGCACGGTCGGCCAGTCGGAAAAATCTTTGATCCCCTGACGAATGTCTGAATCGGCCAGGACATTCACATCGGCAAATTCGACACCCATATAGTTCAGCACACCCGCCACGCGGCTGGAAAACCCGCATTGGGGTGCGGCTTTGGTGCCTTTCATGAACAAGACGACGTCATTGCTGCTGACGGCTTCGCGGATCTGATCAAGCGCTGTGGTAGTGGTCATTGGCTTTACTCCGGGGCTTTGGTGGTCAGGGCAAGGGCATGCAGATCGCCGCGCTCGCCGTCCATTTTTCCTTTGAGCGCGGCATAGACCGCGCGCTGCTGTTGAACGCGATTGAGGCCGCGAAAGCTTTCATCGATCACCTCGGCCGCCCAGTGATTTCCATCGCCGGCAAGATCGGTGATGGTAATCTTGGCTTGCGGGAACGAGGCCCGGATGAGGCTTTCGATGTCTTTTCCTTCCATCGCCATGTAGCGTCCTTTTGCTTTGGTCTTCGCGACTGAATGTAGGCTTGTGCGGGGCGGGCCGCAAGATTGGCATTGCAAAACAGTTAGGTGACTGCAGCGGCAAAGGCGGAACGGTATAGGGCCGAGAGGTCTGCCAACGGCGCGGATGCGGGGCCGAATTTGACCATATCGCCGCCAAAGCGGCCTTCGCGGCTGATCGGAACCCCGGCCAGTGCTGCCGCCGCAATCAGCGCATCAGCCTGATCGGGGCTGCAGGCCACCAGATAGCGGGCCTGATCTTCGCCAAAAAGGCTTGGCGCATCAGCAGCATCAAGGGTAACGCCGATTTGCGCGCCCTCTGCCATCTCAAAGGCCGCAAGGGCAAGACCGCCATCGGAAAGGTCGGTGGCGGCGCACAGCAGTTTGCGGTTGGCGCGCAAGAATTCGCCGTGGCGCTTCTCGGCCACAAGATCGACATGCGGCGCATCGCCGTCTTCGCGCCCGAACGCCTCGGCCAGAAGGGCGGATTGGCCAAGATGGCCCAGTGTTTCACCAATCACCAACAAAAGATCGCCGTCACTTGGAAGGCCCGCAATCACATCGTCCAGCGACGCCAAAAGTCCGACCGCCCCGATGGTTGGGGTGGGCAAAATGCCAGCGCCGTCGGTCTCATTGTAAAGGGACACATTGCCCGACACGATCGGCATATCAAGGGCTGTGCAAGCCTCACCGATACCTTTGATCGCACCGACCAACTGCCCCATGATCACGGGTTTTTCGGGGTTGCCGAAATTAAGGTTGTCGGTCGCGGCAAGGGGCAGGGCGCCCGCTGCGGTCAGATTGCGGTAGGCTTCGGCCACAGCTTGTTTGCCGCCCTCATAGGGGTTGGCCATCACGTAGCGCGGCGTGACATCCGAGGTGAAGGCAAGCGCCTTGCCGGTGCCATGCACCCGCACCACGCCAGCACCAAGCCCCGGTGCGCGGACGGTATCGGCCATCACGCTGGTATCATATTGTTCCCACACCCAGGCCTTATGGGCGTAGTTCGGGCTGCCGATTAGCGCCATAAGCCCCTTGATCGGGTCAATCGTCGGGCTGTCGGTCAGCGCCGCCGCCTTGGGCGTTTCCACCCACGGGCGGTCATATTCCGGCGCGCTTGAGGCCAGCTTGGACAAAGGCAGGTCGGCCTTGGTTTCATTGCCGTGCACAATCAAGAAGCGGTCTTCGGCGATGGTTTCGCCCACAAGCGCAAAATCAAGATCCCATTTCTCAAAGATCGCCCGCGCCTCGGCTTCCTTTTCGGGCTTGAGAACCATCAACATCCGTTCTTGGGATTCCGACAACATCATCTCATAAGCCGTCATCGCCTTTTCGCGGGTGGGCACGCGGTCAAGGTCAAGGCGGATGCCCAAGCCCCCCTTATCGCCCATCTCTACGGCTGAGCAGGTCAGGCCCGCCGCGCCCATGTCTTGAATGGAAATGACCGAATCCGATGCCATCAGTTCAAGACAGGCTTCCAAAAGGCGCTTTTCAGTGAAAGGGTCGCCGACCTGAACGGTGGGGCGTTTGTCTTCGATCGTGTCGTCAAATTCGGCCGAGGCCATGGTGGCGCCGCCAACACCATCGCGCCCGGTTTTGGCCCCGAGATAGACAACCGGCATGCCTACGCCGGAGGCGGCGGAATAAAAGATCTTGTCGGTATCGGCCAATCCGGCGGCAAAGGCATTCACCAAGCAGTTGCCATTATAGGCCGCGTGAAAACGTACCTCACCGCCCACATTCGGCACGCCAAAGCAATTGCCGTAAGACCCCACACCTTCAACCACGCCTTTGACCAGATGGGCAGTCTTGGGATGCGAGGGTACGCCAAACGACAGCGAATCCATCGCCGCAACGGGCCGCGCGCCCATGGTGAAGACATCGCGCAAGATACCGCCGACGCCGGTCGCGGCACCTTGATGAGGCTCGATATAGGACGGGTGGTTGTGGCTTTCCATCTTGAAGATAATCGCCTGACCGTCACCGATATCGACGACGCCGGCATTCTCTCCGGGTCCGCAGATCACCTGCGGGCCGGTGGTGGGCAAGGTGCGCAGCCATTTCTTCGAGGATTTATAGGAACAATGCTCATTCCACATGGCCGAGAATATCCCAAGTTCGGTGAAACTCGGTTCGCGTCCGATGATCTCAAGGATCCGCTGATATTCGTCGGGCTTCAGCCCATGTGCAGCAATCAGCGCATCTGTGATCTTCGGCTCTTGCATCATGTCCCCCAAGGCTTGGATGGCCGTTCTCATAGGCCATGTAGGCCGGGGGGAAAAGGGTGCGGGTGGCAGCAATTTGCGAAAATCGTCTGTGCATTTGCGAAAACACCGGGTTTGGCGTTTGTGCTATGGGGGGGGCTTGCGCAAACCGGTGCAATCAGGGGCGCCCGGCGCGGCCCCGTGGCGCAAAAAAAAAGAGGCCGAGCAATGCTCGGCCCAAGTCCAACAGGGAGGTAGAAGGCGAGAGGAGTTTCCTCAACACGCACCTTCTGCATCTGATTTAGGATCAGCCACCCGCCCGATCAAGCATAAAATGCGCATTTTGCGACATGGCCGCTATGCGTTGCTGTCATGCCTCAGATAGTTGGCAGACCAACGATCTGATCACGCCGGGGTCTGCGCCGATTGCAACCGCCGATAGGCCATAATCTCATCCGTGACGAAATCACGAAAGGCGCTGACCCGTTTGGAATGCCGCAGCTCTTCTGGATAGGCCAGATAGACCGGCACTTCACTGGATTCCAGATCCGGAAACACCCGCACCAGATGCGGG
>JBAUHP010000399.1:0-3715 GCA_049680345.1 Albidovulum sp.
GACTCGATTGGGCTGGTTTTCCGAACCCTATCAACGGGCCGCATCACGCAATATTGGCCCAAACGCCAAGCATTTCTGCCCCAAACCAGACCTTCAACGCGGCCTGCGCCAAGTTCGGTTTTGCGGATGTTAGAGACATTCGGTGCACCTGCGCCAACGTCCGCGTCACTCAGACTGCGATGACGCCAAGTCATAGCTGGGTGTTTTAGCGAAATTGGCTAGCGTTCCGTCCTGCGAAATGTTCGGAATGCCGAAGGTGTGCGTCCCTGTCTTTCCAAGAATACTTGTGCGAAATGCCCCGGCGTACTGAACCCGCAGGCTGCTGCGACGTCGCCGATTGCAAGGGTCGTTCCCGTGAGCAAGTTCCTCGCCTGACGAAGCCTTGCATCAAGATATACTTCCTTTGGTGATTGCCCAAAAAGCGTATGGCAGTGCCTATTTAGCGTGCGATGCGAGATTTTCAGCCCGATGCAGATCTTTGATATCGACAGTGGTTTTTCGATGGCGGCCTCGACGATGGCAAGAAACCTTTCCCCAACTAGTTCCATGTCGGAGGCGTTCGCATGAAACATCAGATCGCCCGGATCGCTGTCTGCAAGATTGGGTTTGAGGATTAGAATACGGCGAAGTTTTGCGGAGAACTCAGGCCCATGTCGTCGCCCCAAAAAATGCAACAACATATCAGCCACGCTGTCTCCGCCAGAGCAAACCCAGACACGGTTCGCGGTGGTGAAAGGTTTCCGGGTGAATGTTACATTTGGGAACTTGAGCCGCAGGGCCGAAATCTCGCTCCAATGGGCCGCGCAGGTGTCGTTATCTAGCAATCCCGCCTCGGCCACGGCCCATACCGCTGATCCCAGGGCGCAGATTGGTGTGCCCCGGCGATGGCTGGATCGGAGCCAGCCCACAAGTTTCGGCGGATAGGTGTGGTGATCTGCCCTTGCGTTGGAACACAGAATGATTGCGTTTGGTTCAGGACTTTCCAGCAGCCCCGCGGAAACATTGATTTCGGTTCCGTTTGAGCATTTCACGGTACCTGGGCCTGTTGAAACCGCCCTCGTCTGGTATTCTACGTGGCCCAGTTCGGCATTGGCATAGCGAAACAGCTCGGCGGCCACGGCATAACCGAAGAGGGAAAACTGGTTCGCGATGACCAGAGAAATGTGCGTTGGATGCGCCATTCTGGCCAGTTAGCAACATAAAATGGCCAATTTCAATAAGTCGAGTTCTGGCACGCGGATATCCTTTGAGGAACTTTGCCTAGGAAATTTGCATCATGACGTCAAAACAGCCCAACATCCTGCTCATCATGGCCGACCAGATGACGCCCTTCATGCTTGAGGCATGTGGCGGCGTTGGGGCCAAAACCAAAAACATGACCGCTTTGGCCAAACGGTCGGCCAATTTCACCAACACTTATACGCCAAGCCCAATCTGCGTGCCCGCGCGGTCTTGCTTCATGACCGGGCTCTATACGTCCACCACCGGCTGTTATGATAATGGCGATCCTTATCACAGCTTCATCCCGACCTTCGCGCATTACCTGACCAATTCGGGATACGAGACGGTGCTGGCGGGCAAGATGCATTTCATCGGCGCAGATCAGCTGCATGGCTTCCAGCGCCGGTTGAATACCGATGTCTATCCGTCAGGCTTCATCTGGTCCTATCCGTTGCCGCCTGAAGATGACCCGAATTTCAAAGCCTTCGATTTCACGCCGCAATATCTGGCCGGGAATATTGGGGCGGGCTGGTCGAAAGAGCTGCAATATGACGAGGAAACCCATTTCAGATCGCTGGAATATCTGCGCCGCGCGCCGGATCAGCCTTGGATGCTGACGGTCTCCTTCACCAATCCGCATCCCCCCTACAAGGTCCCCAAGAAATATTGGGAGATGTACAAGGATGCCGACATTCCCTTGCCGGACTATCCCGATGATATGGACGCGAAATACTCCGACTACGATCACGCCATACGGCGCTGGCATGGGCTGCATGTGCGGGGAGATGAGATTCGCGATCCCAAAAACCTGATCGCGATGCGACGCGGGTTTGCGGCCCTTGCCCATTATGTCGACGACAAGATAGGCGAGCTTTTGGACGTGCTCGAAGAAGGCGGATTGCGCGACGAAACGATTGTCATCGTCACCTCGGACCATGGCGAAATGCTGGGTGAAAAGGGCATGATTCAAAAGCGCAGCCTCTATGAATGGTCCGCCCGAATTCCGCTGTTCATCGACATTCCGGGGGTGGAAGCCCGCCGGATCGACACTCCTGTATCGCTACTGGACGTGCCTGTAACCTTGATTGACATCGCTAGGCAGACACCGGTTCAGCCACTCGAAGGCAGATCACTGCTGCCAGCGATCCATGGTGCTGAGTTGGAGGTCGTTCCGGTGATTTCCGAATACCATGGCGAAGGCATCATGCGCCCAAGCTTCGCGGTTCGACTAGGCGATTGGAAATACCACTATTGCCATGGACACGATCCGCAGCTTTTCAAACTTGCGGACGACCCCAACGAATGGACCAACCGATCCGGGGATGTGTCATGCAAAGACATCGAGGCAAAGTTGCTTGGGGTAATCACCGGCGGGTATTTTGATCTGGAAAAGATCAAGTCTGAAGTATGGGATCGGCTTGCTCTCAAACAGGTGGTGAATGAGGCAATGAACGCAAATGGTACTGCCTGGGACTACACAGTCGATCAAAACGCCGCAACCAAATACGTCCGCAGCTAACCGATCGGGACAACCGGCTGTCGTGGTCAACATGGCTGGTGAACCGCGAAGCAGCTGTTCAGACTCTTCGCAGCATTCGATACAACGGGCTCAAACCGGCCCTCCGCACTGCAGCATAAAACTGAAGACCCGCAGTCTGGGAGATGCACAACCGGCCCTGAGGAGACGTTGACGGATCCCCCGCGCGCTTTAAAGCGGCTTTCGCATTGCAGCCATTCGTAGATCTCGCTGCATTTTGGCGGCTTGATCGTCGGTCGCGGACGAAGCGCTAATTCGCTGCGGCTGTGCCAAAGTCGGCTTTCGGCTCGGGGGCGATTGACTGTTGCCACCCGTTTCCGCAAGCTGGTTAGGCGCGTTTGAAGGATCCAAAATGACCGAAATAGCTGTTCGGCTAGCAAGTAGCGAAGACGATACTGAGGCAGCACGTACACTGTGCCAAGAATGGTTGGAATGGCACTGGGAAAACTATCCTTCCGACTGGCCTACAGGTGGAGACCATCCCATGGACCCCGTGGGATTTCAGAAAATCCTGAAAGACTTGCCTGATTTACATAAGAGACCGCTAGGTGGAATTCTGATTGCTTCGGTTGATGGGAAGCCTTGTGGATGTGTTATGTATAGCCCAGCGAGCTCGGGCGTCGCCGAGTTCAAACGAATGTTCGTGAGCCCCGGTGGTCGCGGTCACGGCCTTGGCCGCAAAATGCTCGACCGCATGTTTGAGCAAATGGCTACTGACGGGTACGCGCGTGTATTCTTCTCGTCTGCAACCTTTCTGACACATGCGCGCGCAATGTATGAGGACGCTGGCTTCGTCCCAATGCCACACCCTGCAGGCTTTCCGGATGACTGGCGCGACAAGGTCTACTTCATGGAGCGTTCGCTTGCGTAGTCGCGCAAGGTGCGCGAGTTGAGCTTTGTCCATACCCAAAAATGCTGACTTTCACTCGCCGCGCAGCATCGGTCAAAGTGGGCTCT
>JBAUHP010000400.1:0-1601 GCA_049680345.1 Albidovulum sp.
CGTTTGATCGGCACTGGCCCCAAGTGCGGATGCCGCCGCAAGCACGATGGCGATGCTGGACCCATAGCCGACCAAGGCGGCGACGGCTGCTGCGGATATCAGGGAAAACCTCATGGGCGCCTCGCATTGATGCCGGGCGGAACGTAGCGGGCGGGGGAAGGCCGCGCAAGGCAAGAGGAGGGGGGGAACAGATACGGCAATAACCTCAGGGAGGAGGGGTTATTGCCGTCTGTTGCGCGCGTCCGACTGGGAGGAGGGTCGTCGCGCAAATTCGTTGATCTGGCCCGTTCGTTCTTTGGTCCGTTCGTCACTCTGGACCCAGGGCCGAAAGTTTAAGGCGCGGCGCCCTCAGGGAGGAGGAGAGAGCGCCGCCCTTTGTCGCCAGGATCCCTCGGGGAGGAGGCGGATCAACCGGCGATGGCGTTTGGGGTCGGGCGACCCCTTTGTAAGTGGCGACGACAGCGGGGAGGCGCGTGTCGTCGCCGATCTTCGGCCCCAGGGAGGAGGTGGGGGCCAAAAAAACCTAATTACTTGCCGTAGGCGGCCTTCATGGCCACGTCTTCAAGCATGGAGTTGTGCAGGCCGAGATCGTTAAGCTCGCGGTCCGACAGCGCGCTGAGTTCGCGCAGTGTCTGGCGGTAAATGCTGTAGCGCTGACGGCTTTCGTTCAGGCCAGTGAAGAAGCCCCAGATGCGGTCGGTGATGCCAGCGTTGGCGGTGTGGATTACGGTCGTGTTCATTTTATGCCTCGTTTCTATTCTTGAGCACCAGAATTCTTGTGCTGTTGGGAGTAAGATGGCACCCATGCTGCGCTTGCACAATGCATGCTTTGGCATTGCTGCCATGCAGAAAGTGCATAACAGGTGCTGACCTATGTGACGCTAGGGTAACGGAAATATATCAGTTTTTTGTAGCGCGCCCTGAAGCCGCCCTTGCCCTTGGCGCCCGAAAAGGCCAAGTCTTGTGCGCACAGCCGCAAAGGATATCCCGATGACGATCAGCCGCGATCAGATCCTGTCTGCTCTTGCCCGCATTTCGCTTCCCGACGGCGGCGATGTAGTTTCACGCGATCTGCTGCGCGCATTGGTGATAGAGGGCGGGGATGTGCGCTTTGTGCTGGAAGCCCCTGATCCGGATGTTGCGCGCAAGATGGAACCTGTCCGGCAAGCGGCAGAGGCGGCGGTGCGCGCGCTGCCCGGTGTGACTTCGGCATCGGTGGTCTTAACGGCGCATGGACCGGCGCCAAAAGCCCCGCCCCCACTCAAGTTCGGCGGCCATCCGACGCCGCAGGCCGGCCCGCAAAAGGTGGCCGGGGTTGACCGTATCCTTGCAATTGCTTCAGGCAAGGGCGGGGTAGGGAAATCGACCGTGTCTTCCAATCTTGCGGTTGCCTTGGCGCGACAGGGGCGCCGTGTGGGGCTTTTGGACGCTGATATTTACGGGCCGTCACAGCCGCGGATGATGGGGGTCTCAAAGCGCCCTGCATCGCCGGACGGCAAGATCATCATGCCTTTGCATGCGCATGGTGTCACGATGATGTCGATCGGCCTTATGCTGAAGGAAGATGAAGCGGTGGTTTGGCGTGGCCCGATGTTGATGGG
>JBAUHP010000401.1:0-4512 GCA_049680345.1 Albidovulum sp.
CGCATCAAGCGCATCAAGCGCATCCACCAGAACCACCGCAGGCCCGCCGGGGGTGAATACTGTCTGTGCGATAGGGGGATTTTCAGCGTCGGTGCGGCTGACGCGCAGCTCGCGATAGGCGGTGTACATCCCACTCGACACGATCAATGCCATGCCGATCAATGTGGTGAAGGGCGGCACCTCACCCCATAACAGATAGCCGAAGCTCGCCGCCAGAGGCAGATAGCTGTAATCCAAGGGCGCAATCACGCTGGCACTGGCGATCTGATAGGCACGTGACACCAGCGTATACGCCACCGTCCCGATACTTCCCATCAAGACCAGCATGGCGATGCCTTCCGCTGTCGGCACCGGCCAGTCCATACGAAGGTGGCTTAGCTCTGGCGTGATCACAACCATCTGCGATACGGCGAGCCCCATCGGTATGATCAAGACCCCCGAAAGAGAAATCGTATAAAGGCCGATCGTCAGCGACGTGTCTTGCTCCCCGATCTTACGCACGATCGTCTGACTGATTGCGTAGGTGAATGCACAAAGGATCGGCAGGACTGCAATCCAGCCTAGATTGTCGCCCGTCGGATTCATCGCGATGACAACACCAGCGAACCCAACCAACAGCGCAGCCGCGCGGTGCAGTCCGATCTTTTCTTGCAAGAACAGCGCTGCAAGCGTCGCTGTCATCAGGGGGGCGGAGAAGAACAGCGTTGTGACCTCAGCCAATCCCATGAAAGGAAATGCCGTATAGATCATCGCGAAGCCGGAGGCGAAGAGCAAGGCCCGCGCCAGATACCATGGCCAAAGAGGCGTGAAGATACGATGCGGGGCGCCCAGCCAAAGGACGAGCGGGAGCAGCGTCAGCAAGGCAACGATGGAGCGGGCGAAAATCAGCATCCACACCGGGTAATGGGTCAGCATGTCCTTCATCAAAAGATCCTGCCCGACAAACAGGACCATCCCGGCAAGCACACAGCCAATCCCCTGAAGGGTGCGCGACCGCGGCGGTGCGCCCATATCTGATGTTGCACTCATTGGCCCAGCCTGCCTCTTTCGCAAGATGCGTCTGGCCCCAGAGCGACCTAAATGTCGGTATTATCCAAAAGGCCACCCCTGCGGCAGCATGGTTCGCCCTTCCGACCTCCAGCGAACCATATGTTGCGCCTTTTGATCTGGTCACCCTGGGGCATATCAAAGAACAGTCACACCTCAGCTTGGGCAGCTTTGGTCGGTCAGGAATGACCGAAGAATTGAAAGAGATTGGTTAGAGCGTCGGACATCCTTGTGTTGGCTGTTTGTTGCGTCAGAACGGAATATCCGATGTGCGGACCCGCAAGCACAAAGTCACAGCCGACAGCGATCACAAGTGCAACATCGCGCCAAACCTACTGGATCGTGACTTTACCGCAGATGCACCAAACCAGAAATGCCCCCCTATGGTTTGCAGGCAAACCATCGCCAGCCAGTGGAATGCATCAACGGCTGCCAGCTTCGACGGGCCAACGAAATACTTAAGAAGGCATCGGCGAAGTTCGCGCAGGCGGAGCTCGACCGCCCATTTCGGAAATGATCCGGTTGATCAAACAGCACCGGGACGTGTGTGGGGGTCGTGCCGATTTGCCGTTTCTTACAGATCGCCCCGTCGACGTTCTGCGCGCACCTGACCGTTGAGAATGATCCAGACAAGGCGTCGGATCGCACCAAGCGGGATGCCGAATTGCGCGCTGAATGAAGCGTGTCTGGGACGAAAACACGTCTGTCTATCGTGCGCGCAAGCATTGTCATGCAATGAAACGAGAGAAGTTTGACATCGCCCGCTGCACTGTTGAAAAGCTCATGCGGGAGGTTGGGATAGATGGTGTTAGGCGCGGAAAGATGATCAAGATAACGTGGCCGGACAAAGCCTTGCCATGCCCATTGGATCGGGTGAGCAGACAGTCCGCACAACAATGCCCAACCAACTGTGGGTGTCGGGTTTTACTTACGTCTCGACCTGGCAAGGGGTTGTTTATGTGGCATTCGTCTTCGAACCCTTCGCCAACAAGATCGTCGGTTGGCGCGCCTCCAGATCGCAGCAAACGCAGTCTGTTTTAGATGCTTTGAAGCCGGCGCTTGACGAGGGAAGGCCCGCAGAGAGCTTGATCCATCATAGCGACCGGGGCAGCCATTATCTGTCGATCAAATACACTGAACGGCTGGCTGACGCGGGCCTGGAACCCAGTGTGGGAACGGTCGGTGGCAGCTATGACAACGCGCTGGCCGAGACGATGATTGGCCTGTTCAAAGTGGAAGTGATCCACAGATTAGGCCCTTGGAGATCCGCAGATGCCGTAGAATGGGAAACCCTTAAATGGGTCGATTGGCTCAACACTCGCCGACTGCTGGAACCATCGGATACATGACGCCAGCCGAAGCAGAGGAGGCGTTCTATGTAAACCTGAACACAGTCGATAAAGTCGCTTGAAAAGAACCAAACAGTCTGCGGTCAAAATAGGGCGATTCACCTTGGGCCAGAAATGTGCATTGACGAGCTCTCTCATTACAATTGAGAGGGGCGTTGTTGCGTAACTCACGCCTGAGGCGTGACTTCCCCTTTCCCCGATGGCTTCAGTTCACGCCAACGATCTCGGCCGTGCCGAGGGCCGAGAAGCGGTTCATCAGTGCGATTCGGATTTGGACATGGTACCCCGTTCCAGCGCTTCCAGAACGCCCGTCCATAGTGCCGCGTGGCACGCATGGTTTCGGTTCGGGCCAAGGCTGCCGGTCAATCCTCTTTCCAGGGTCGCCCGCTCTTGCGGATCGGGATGATCGCGGGGGCTTGTCTGTCGATGATGGCAGTATGGCAGCGGCGGGTGTCATAGGCACCATCCGCAGTCTCAGTGCCGATCTCTTCAACTTCGGGGATCTGGACGGCCGGTATCATCTGCCTTCGGCACAGGGTCGTATAGTCCGGCACAGCCCTGTCCAGGTTCGCCATATCCAGTAGGCTGGCCACCATCCCAGCCGTTTGCCGCAAGCGCAGCTTGAACAGACCCTTGATCGTCAGGCAGAACTGGATCGCTGCATCCGAGAACACCGCAAGGCAACCGGGGCCGGCGTCATGCGGCGCAAGCCAGGTCATGTCCTTGTCCAGCCAGATCAACAACGACCCGTGCGCCCGTAGCGCCGCCTTGTAGCTGGACCAGGACGTCGTGCGGTAGCGGGCAGGTGATGCTTTGCTCATGCATCCCATCTAACTGCATGGATTCACACTGTGAATCCTTCACAGTCAGAGTTCTGCAACAACGCCACTGAGGGGGCGTAATTCGAAGCATCGCGAGAGTTGTTAAATGCGCCACTTACGCTATCGTTGCGCCATGAGTTCACCTAACCCTCGGGGAAACCAGGTCCTGTTCGCCGCCTCAATGGTGTCGATGGCGCTTGGCTCAATACACGCGTTTTCAGTTTTTCTAGAGCCCCTCGAAGCCATGTTCGAAGTATCTCGCGCGACCGCCAGCGTAGTTTACTCGTTCAGTTTGGTATTCCTGACAACCGCGGTTTTGTTTGGCCCTGCCGTTTATTCCCGCCTGCAACCGGCGACCGTTTATGTCTGGGTGGCGCTCCTAGGTGGCGTGGGGGCATGTATTGCGGGTATCGGAGGCAGTCTAGAAGCCGTCTTTATTGGGTACAGCCTCATTTTTGGTATAGCCAACGGTCTTGGTTATGGCTTCGGGCTCCAATTCGCAGCACGTGCCAACCCGGATCATTCGGGCCTCGCCATGGGCGTGGTCACGGCCGCATACGCTTTCGGAGCCGTTCTGGCCCCATACGGATTTCAAGTGGCACTGGCGTTCGGTGGCTTCTCTTCGGCAATGATAGCCCTGGCTTTGGTGGTGGTTTTTGCCAGCATTGGTTCGGCCGTATTGGTCGCACAGAGTGGCGCGCAGTATTCTGACGCAACGGCCGAGAAGAACGTCTCCACCTTACCGACGGGCCAAATTGCCACAATCTGGATTGCGTATGGTAGTGGCGTTGCTGCGGGGCTTATGGCAATCGGTCACGCAGCAGGAATAGCAGAAGCTGCGGGATTCTCTGGTTGGATCGCGGCTGCCGCAATCGCGGGCTGCAACCTTTTGGGCAGTCTCCTTTCTGGATGGTTATCCGACAGGGTCTCGCATCGCGGTATTCTTATGACCCTGCCACTTCTTGGTGCAGTGGCGTTGTTTGCGCTTTCAGCTTTGCCGGGGCTTTCAATCGCACTCTTGGGGGTCGTCGGTTTCGCCTATGGGGGGACAATAGCAACCTATCCAGCCGCCATTGCCATACTGTTCCCTGACGAGAATGGACCGCGTGCCTATGGACGGATATTCACTGCCTGGGGCGTTGCAGGGCTGCTCGCACCTTGGCTCGCAGGCTACATCTACGACTGGGGTGGAAGCTATACTCTGGCTCTCTGGGTGGCTGCCGGACTTGGTGTCATTTCCTCAGCTACTGCACGAAAGACCTTCCGGTGCGCCTGAAAGCCCTTTGGGCCACAGC
>JBAUHP010000402.1:0-4115 GCA_049680345.1 Albidovulum sp.
TGCGGCTGTGCAGGTATAAACAGTAGAAATCGCCTCGGCCCGCGTGCGCGGTGTATTGGCTGTCATCATATCAAGCCATGCGCCATCCAAAACCACCCTAATCGCCCGCGCCACGTTCGCGGTATTGAACGGATAGCCACCCTCTTGGGACAGGGCGGCACAGATCGCGGCCAGAGTGTTTGCATAAGCCTGATCATTCGATCCGCATTGCTCTTGATAAAGTGGGCGGCATTGTGCCTCGCCCCAAAAGGCGCACCATGCCGACAACTTGGCGGTTGTGCAGATTGCGGGGTTGAAATCGGCCTTCAGCAAAGCGTCAAGCTTTTGCGCGGGGGTGGGGGGGGCGGCCGCAAGGGCGGTAGTCCAGTTGGCGCGGTATTCTTCGGCAAGGTAAAAGAGTGTCTCGGACAGCAGCTTTTCCTTGCTTTGGAAATGGAAATTCACAAGCCCGTGCGAAAGACCCGCATGATTGGCGACATCGGTCAATGTGGTGCGGGCATAGCCGCGCACGGCAATGGTTTCGATCGTCGCTTCGATCAACTGCAATTTGCGCGCCTCGCGGCTAAGCTTGCGCGGTGCGCGCACCTTGTCGGGCGCATTGAGGGCAGGGTCGGTCATCATGTTTCCCAAGCTTCGGCTGCGACAGGTGTTCATGCATAGCCGGTTCACCGTAGGGTTCAACCAAAGAACGCCATTTTGAATCTTCAGTCAATATATTGATTGACAGACCAGTCAATTTGAAAATAAATTAGGAACGCTAGGAAAGACCCTTACCATATCGCGGCTGGCTTGTTGCGTGCCATAACTGAAAGCAGTCTTAGGACAAACCACCTGCCCGTTTTCGGCCGGCTGCCCGGAGATCTCGTCCGCACCGTATTAAGGAAGCCTGATGGACCTGCATCGCCATCCGCAATCGCCTTTGATGGATCATTGTCCCCGGACTTTGCCGGCAAATGCCTATTACGGCGCGGATTGGTTTGCCCAAGAACAACGCACGATCTGGGCGCGAAACTGGGTTTCGGCGGGGCGGCTGAATGATCTTGTGCCCGGCACGATGCGTCGGGTTCAACTTGGTGCGGCCAGCGTAATTTTGTGTCGCACGCCGCAAGGGGATCTTGCGGCCTACCACAACCTTTGCCGTCATCGCGGCTCAGAACTGTGCAGCCTTGATGAAGAGCCGATGGGCAAGCTTGTGGCCTGCAAATATCATGCCTGGGCATATGCCGCCAAGGATGGGCGGCTGTTGTCGACAGGCCATGCCCGGCCAAGTGATGATTTTCGCAAGGAAGACCATGCATTGCTTCCGGTTTCCCTGAAGCTCTGGAACGGTTTTATCTTCTTGAACCAGTCGGAAGTGGCGGGCGCGTTGGAACCTGACATGGGGCTTGGCTATCTGGATAACTGGCCGATGGAGGGCCTGATAACCGGCCACCGCATGGTCAAGGATCTGGACTGCAACTGGAAGATTTTTTGGGAGAACTACAATGAATGCCTGCATTGCCCCGGCATTCACCCCGAGCTTTGCGATATGGTGCCTATCTATACCAAAGGCATCATGGCCCAAAACGAGGCGCCCGGCTGGACGCCACAGGATGCAGCTGAGCCCGCGCTGAAAGACGGGGCGGTCAGCTGGACCGCGTCGGGGAAGGCCTGCGGGCCAGAGTTTTCGGGTTTGACTCCGCAGGAACGGCAAAACGGCTTTAACTTCGTCACACTCTATCCGACGATGTTTATCGTGGCACATGTGGACCACGTCCGCTCGGTCACCTTGCAGCCCTTGGGGCCGGAGCGCACCCGTCTGGTGGCCGAATGGTATTTCGCCCCCGATACGCTTGACCAGCCAGGGTTTGACGCCGCCGAAGTCGCGGCTTTTGCCCAGATCGTGATGGAGCAAGACGGGGCCGCAGCCGAGATGAACCAGCGGGGGGTGCGTTCTCCGGCCTACCGCCACGGAACATTGATGCCAGAAGAATATGCGATCCGTGACTTTCACGACTGGATATCGAAAAATATGAAGGAAGAGGTCTGATCATGAATGAGATGCCATCAAGTGCAATGACCGTCCCCGTCGAATGGGATCGGCGGGGCCTGCCGGGCTGGACCTATCATTCAGATGCTTTGTTCGAATTGGAGCGCAGCGAAGTATTTTTGAAGCAATGGCAGATCGTTGGCCATGTGAATGACATTCCGGCGCAGGGAGATTGGCTGGCGTTTGACCTTTTGGGCGAACGCGCGGTGGTGATGCGGGGGCAAGATAACGTGGTGCGGGCCTTCCATAACCTGTGCCGCCATCGCGGCGCGCGGGTTGTGGACGGGGTATCGGGGCATTGCAAGAACGCCATGGTCTGCCCCTTTCACGGCTGGGTCTATAACCTTGATGGCACTTTGCGGGGGGCGGCACGCCCCGAAACATTTGGCGGTATGGACCGTGAGAATTTCGGCCTGAAACCGATTGAGATGGAGGTCTGGCACGGCTTTATCTTCTTGCGCTTTTTGTCTGGCGGCACGCAACCGACAGTCGCCGAATGGCTGGCGCCCTTTGATGAAGATTTCACTGCCTTTCGCGCGTCTGGCGTCTTGCCGACCGAAGTGCCAAGCTGGGGTACGACTTTGCCGGTCAACTGGAAGTCAGTGCGCGATGTGGACAATGAGGGCTATCACGTCCCCCTTGCCCATCCGGCATTGCAAGATCTTTATGGCCGCAGCTACACAGACAGCTTCTTGCCCGACGGCCTGAACCGCGCTGATGCGATTTATGGCGACCGGCCCGGACGGCGTTGGTCGGTCAAGCATTATGTCAACATCTCACCGCGGCTTGATTGGTTGCCAAAGCGCCTGCAAAGAGCGTGGAATTACTATGGAATGTTTGCGAATGCGGTCTTCATTTTTACCCCGGAAACCGTTCAGTTTTATCAAGAGATTCCGATATCGGCGCAAGAGACCCGGGTAACTGGCAGTATCTATCGCCAACCCGATGAAACGCGCCAAGCCCGCGTGGCACGCTATTTGGGGTATCGCATCGACCGCGAGACTTCTGCAGAAGATCAGCAACTTACGATCTGGTCGAACGAGTCGATGAAATCCTCGGCCTTTGACGGGTTTCACCTGTCCGATCTGGAATATGGCGTACGCCAGCATCACGATCAGTTGCGCAAAGTGCTTCCGGTGATGGATCTGGCCAATGCGCCTGCAGAGACAGAAATGCGCTCGATCAACGAGAAATTACTTCGCGTTGCAAGCGAATCGGGATCAAACTGACTTGATCAAATTGCCGAGTCGCGTTGATCTGATCAAGACGCTGCGGCGATGATAACAGGTAGTACAATGGGGGAAGCGATCATGAGATTTAACAGACGCCAGACTTTTGCAGCCTTGGGTGCAACACTCGCAATGCCTTACGTCCGCCCGTCCTGGGCACAGTCTGGTTCCGTGAATGTCTATAACTGGGCCGATTACATCGGCGAGACGACGCTGGAAGATTTTGAGGCCGCCACTGGTATTGGGGTTGTCTACGACACCTATTCATCTGCCGAAGAGGCGCAGGCAAAAATGCTTGCGGGGTCATCGGGGTATGATGTTGTCGACCATGCGGGCATTGATTTGCCGCGTGCCATTCAGGCCGGCATTTATGAGAAACTTGACAAGGCGCTGCTGCCCGGCTGGTCCAATCTGGACCCCGAGATTTTGCGGATCTTGTCGGGATGGGATGAAGGCAACCAATACGGTGTGCCCTATATGTGGGGGTCGGTCGGCTTTACCTTTAATGTCGACATGGTCAAGGAACGCATCCCTGATGCGGACATGTCCGACATGGGCCTGATCTTTAAGCCGGAAAATGCAGCCAAGCTCGCGGATTGCGGGATCTCGATCCTCGACAGCCCAACCGATATCATGCTGATGGCGCTGAAATATCTTGGGCTTGATGGGGATACCACCGATATCGCCGATTACGACAAGGTGGTTGAGCTGTTCAAACCAATCCGCGAACACATCCGCACCTTCGACAACACCAACTATTTGAACGCAATTCCGAATGGCGAGCTATGTGCCATCAACAACTGGTCGGGTGACTATGCGACGGCATCATCGCGTGCGGCCGAAGCCGGAATTGACAT
>JBAUHP010000403.1:0-6595 GCA_049680345.1 Albidovulum sp.
AGCACACGCCCCACACCCGCAGCCCGCCCCGCACCCTTGTACCTGCGCCCCGCCGATGCGGCCCCGTCGCGCGACTTACCGCCGGTGATTTTGCCATGACCCCCGCTGAGATGGCCGAAATTCATCAAGCGGCCTTCACCACACCCCGCCCTTGGCACGCCGCAGAATTCGCGCAGATGCTGGCCTCTCCGCTGTGCTATGTCGCCACCGCACCGGGGGGGTTCGCCATCGGGCGCTGCATCGCCGATGAGGCCGAATTGCTGACCATCGCCGTGCGCCCCGACGCGCGACGAAAAGGTGCCGGACGCCAGCTTCTGCAGGCCATCTTGACCCAGGCCAAAACCCGTGGCGCAGAGGCGCTGTTCTTGGAGGTGGCCGACGGCAACAATGCCGCGATCGGCCTTTATCTTGGCTCCGGCTTTCGCCTCGAAGGCCGCCGCCCGGCCTATTACAACGGGGGTGCGGCCCCGATAGATGCGCTGATCTTTCGCAAGCCTTTGGATGACGTAAAGGCAGACTCCAGATTGGGCGAATAATCTGACCAAACGGTCAATCTAACCCCTGTAAACACCAGAATCCTGTTGACCGCAAAGGGCAACTCCGCCCTAATTGGAGTGATCCGGAAGAAATCGCCCCGCATGCGCGCGGGGGCGTCTGCAACTGGACCAGAAACTTCATCAGGGAGCTTAAGATGAGCCTCATGCAAAAATTCCTCGGCGCGGCTGCCACGCTGGCGCTGACCTCCGGCGCCGCCCTTGCCGATCCGGCAATCATTTATGATATGGGCGGTAAATTCGACAAAAGCTTCAATGAGGCCGCCTATAACGGCGCGCAGCGTTGGGCCGATGAAACCGGCGGCACCTTCAAGGAAATCGAGATCCAGTCAGAGACGCAGCGCGAACAAGCGCTTCGGCAACTGGCCGAACGCGGTGCGAATCCGGTGGTCATGACAGGCTTTAGCTATGCAGATGCGCTTAGCCAGGTCGCCCCCGATTTCCCCGACACCAAATTCGCAATCATCGATATGGTCGTCGATCAGCCCAACGTCAAATCGGTGGTCTTCACTGAAGAGCAAGGCTCTTATCTGGCGGGCGTCATGGCAGCGATGTCGTCGAAAACCGGGACCGTCGGCTTTATCGGCGGCATGGATGTTCCGCTGATCCACAAATTCGCCTGCGGCTATGCCCAAGGTGTGAAGGCCACGAATGCCGATGCCACCGTGATCCAGAACATGACCGGCACGACACCTTCGGCCTGGAATGACCCGGTCAAGGGTGCGGAAATTGCCAAGGCGCAAAAAAGCCAGGGCGCGGATGTGATCTATGCCGCAGCGGGCGGCACCGGGATCGGGGTTTTGCAAGCCGCCGCCGATGAAGGCATCTTGTCGATTGGTGTGGACAGCAACCAAAACCACCTGCATCCCGGATCGGTCCTGACTTCGATGCTGAAGCGGGTTGATAACGCAGTCTATGGGGCCTTCTCGGAAGGCGCTGAGATGACCGTGGGCGTCAATGTGATGGACCTTGCAGCCGGTGGCGTGGATGTGGCGATGGATGAAAACAACGCAAGCCTCGTCACGGAGGACATGAAGGCCGCCGTGGCCATCGCCGCCGAAAAGATCAAATCCGGCGAAATCGCAGTGCATGATTACGCGACAGATAACACCTGCCCCGTGAACTGAGCCTAAGGGCATGGCAGGGGATGAAAACGGCGGGCGGCAGGACACTGCCGCCCCGGCCATAGAACTTCGCAAGATATCGAAAGCCTTTGGCCCGGTTCAGGCCAATAAGGATATTTCGATCAAGGTGATGCGCGGCACGATCCACGGCATCATCGGCGAAAATGGCGCAGGCAAATCGACGCTGATGTCGATCCTTTACGGCTTTTACAAAGCCGACAGCGGCACGATCTTGATCGGCGGATCCCCCACCCAGATCTCTGACAGCCAAGCGGCCATCAGCGCCGGGATCGGCATGGTGTTTCAGCATTTCAAACTGGTGCGCAACTTCTCGGTTCTTGAAAATGTGGTGCTTGGTGCCGAGGGCGGCCGGCTCTTGCGTCCCTCTCTTGCCAAGGCGCGCAAACTTCTGGCCGATCTGGCACATGAATATGAACTTGACGTGGACCCGGATGCCTTGATCGAAGATCTGTCCGTCGGACATCAGCAACGGGTGGAAATCCTCAAGGCACTTTACCGGCAGGCCGATATCTTGATCTTGGACGAACCCACCGGGGTGCTGACGCCGGAAGAGGCCGACCATCTGTTTCGCATTTTGAACGGGCTGAAGGATCAGGGCAAGACCATCATCCTTATCACCCATAAGCTGCGCGAGATCATGGAGATCACCGACACCGTAAGCGTCATGCGCCGCGGCGAAATGACCGCAACCGTCAAGACCGCCCAGACCAGCCCCGAAGAACTGGCCGAGCTGATGGTGGGGCGCAAGGTGCTGCTTAACGTCGCCAAGACCCCGGCAAGACCCGGCAAAACCGTGCTTGAAATAGACGATCTGCGGGTGTCGGACGAAGACGGGGTTTTGCGCCTGAAAGGCGTGTCACTGAACATCCGCGCGGGTGAGATATTGGGGATTGCGGGCGTGTCCGGCAATGGCCAGTCAGAGCTTTTGGAGGTTCTGGGCGGCATTGCGCATGGCACCGGCAACGTCTTGTTGAATGGCGAAAGCCTTGATCTGACAGGAAGACATTCCGACGGGCAATCGCGCCGCGCGCATGGCATCGCCCATGTGCCCGAAGACCGCCAGCATCTTGGCATGATCATGGACTTTGCCGCATGGGAGAATGTGGGCTTTGGCTATCACCATGATCCGATCTACCAAAAAAGCACGCTGTTCATGGATAATGACGCGCTGATTGCCGATACCGAAGGCAAGATGGCGCGCTTCGATGTGCGCCCGCCGATCCCGACCCTGCCTGCCAAAAGCTTTTCGGGCGGCAATCAGCAAAAGATCATTCTGGCTCGCGAGATTGAACGAAACCCCGATCTGTTGCTGGTGGGCCAGCCGACGCGGGGCGTCGATATCGGGGCGATCGAATTCATCCATCAACGCATTGTGGAGCTGCGCGATGCGGGCAAAGCCGTGCTGCTGGTATCGGTCGAGCTGGACGAAATCATGAGCCTCTCGGACCGCATCGTGGTGATGTTTGACGGACAGATCATGGGCGAACGCCTGCCCGATGAAACAAATGAGCGTGAACTGGGCCTCTTGATGGCCGGGGTCAGCGGCGCAGCACCGGAAAGGGTCGCGTGATGCAAGCCATGCCAAAATGGGCAGATGTTGTGCTGATCCCGCTGTTAAGCCTGCTTTTGGCATTCGTCATATCGGGCCTTGTCATTCTGGCGATTGGCGAAAACCCGTGGCGGGCGTTGACGATCATGATCGAAGGCTCGGTCATGTCGGCCTATGGCTGGGGCTACACGCTGTTTTATGCCACCAATTTCATCTTCACCGGCCTTGCTGTGGCCGTGGCCTTTCACGCCAGCCAGTTCAATATCGGCGGCGAAGGGCAAGCCACGCTTGGCGGTCTTGGCGTGGCACTTGTCTGTCTTGCCTTGCCCTGGCCGCATTGGACAGTGGCGCTGATTGCGGCCACCATGGGGGCGGCCATCTTCGGGGCCGCCTGGGCCGCAGTACCGGCATGGCTGCAGGCCAAACGCGGTAGCCATGTTGTGATCACCACCATCATGTTCAATTTCATCGCGGCCTCTTTACTCAATTACCTATTGTCGAATGTGTTGCGTCCGGTGGGCGCGATGGATCCCGCAACCGCGCGTTTCGCCGCCGAGACCAAGCTTCCGAAGTTTCATGATCTGCCCCTGATCGGCGAACATTTCAGCAAAAGCGTGCCCGCGAATGTGACGTTCTTCATCGCCATCGCGTGTTGCTTTTTGGTCTGGGCGCTGATCTGGCGCACAAGGCTTGGCTATATGATCCGCGCTTTTGGCAAATCGGAACGTGCGGCGGTCTATGCCGGGATCTCGCCTTTCAAGATCATCATGATCTCGATGATGATCTCGGGCGGGCTCGCGGGGATGATGGCGATCAACAGTGTTATGGGCGGATCGGGGCGGCTTATCTTGAACGCCGCCGAAGGGGCCGGGTTCATTGGCATCGCGGTCGCCCTTATGGGCCGTTCGCATCCGTTCGGGGTGTTTTTGGCCGCGATCTTGTTTGGGTTCTTGTATCAGGGCGGGGCGATCTTGTCGTTGGAAACCGCAATTCCCAGCCAGCTGATCATCGTCATTCAGGGCCTTGTGATCTTGTTCACCGGCGCGCTGGACAATGTCGTCAGAATGCCGCTGGAGCGGATGTTTCTGGCCTTCAGGCGGAGGCCAAGCGCATGACCTATGACATCCTCATTCAGCTTTTCGCCTCGACCATCCGGCTTGGGGTGCCCTTGTTGCTGGCTTGCCTTGCCGGGCTTTATTCGGAACGCGCCGGCATTTTCGATATTGGCCTTGAGGGCAAGATGCTGATCGCCGCTTTCGGGGCGGGCGCTGTGGCCTCGGTCACCGGATCGGCCAGCCTTGGGTTGCTGGCAGGCGTTGGTGCATCACTGTTGCTGGCAGCGGTGCATGGCTTGGCCTCGATCACCTTTCGCGGCAATCAGTTGATTTCGGGGGTGGCCACCAATTTTCTGGCCTCGGGGCTGACGGTGCTGATCGGCCAAAGCCTGTTCAAACTGGGCGGCGGCACCCCACCGGTGTCCTTCGGCGCCGGGCGGTTTGCACCGATTTCGCTGCCCTTTGCCGATGCCTTGCAAAATGTGCCGGTCATCGGGCGGATCTATCATGATGTGATCTCCGGCCATTCAATCCTGGTCTATGTGGCGTTTCTTTGTGTACCGCTGACCTATTGGGTGCTTTATCGCAGCCGCTTTGGCCTGCGGCTGCGTGCGGTGGGCGAAAACCCCGCCGCCGTCGATACTGCGGGCGTGTCGGTGGTGCGGATGCGCTATGCCGCCGTGGCGATCTGCGGGGTTCTGGTGGGCTTGGCCGGGGTCTATCTGGCCATTGGCCTTTCAGCAGGTTTTGGCCGCGAGATGAGCGCCGGGCGCGGCTATATCGCCCTTGCCGCCCTGATATTTGCCAAGTGGCGGCCGTGGTACGCTTTGGGTGCCACGATGCTATTCGGGTTTCTTGAGGCTTTCGGCAATCAGTTCCAGAATGTTGATGTCGGGCTGTTCGTCGTGCCGGTGCAGTTCATGCAGGCCCTGCCCTATATTTTGACCGTGATCATTCTGGCAGGTTTCGTTGGCCGCGCCATCCCGCCCCGCGCCGGCGGAGAGCCCTATGTGAAAGAACGCTAAATCCAGCACAGACCGGCGCTGGCCTTGCCAGATTGCGGGCATTTGTGATGCCAGATTACATTAATGCCCGAAATCGTTACCGGATTTGAGAAAAAATGCCTGTGGATGGTTTGACAGCTAACTCCGCAGGGGGCATCACTCACACAGGCTCCATCCCGATCAAAGCGGATTTTAATGCAGATTTATCTGCCAATTGCAGAAGTTTCGGTAAATGCCTTCCTGCTTTTGGGTATGGGGGGCATTGTTGGAATGCTGTCTGGCCTGTTTGGGGTTGGCGGCGGCTTTATCATCACACCGCTTTTGTTCTTTATCGGCGTACCACCGGTGGTTGCCGTGGCAACCGGCGCAAACCAGGTTGTTGCCTCCTCGATTTCGGGCGTGCTGGTCCATCTTAAGCGCAAGACCGTCGATCTGCGCATGGGCTCGGTCTTGCTTGCAGGCGGTATGGCCGGGTCAACCGCTGGTATCTGGGTGTTCAACCTCTTGTCGCGCCTTGGCCAGATTGATCTGGTGGTGCAGCTTTCCTATGTGCTGTTCTTGGGGGTTGTCGGCGCATTGATGCTGCAAGAAAGCCTGCGCAGTTTGCGGCGCGCACGTAACGCATCGACCGGGTCAATCAAGCGTCACCAGCATATGTGGGTGCACCGGCTGCCGTTCAAAATGAAGTTCCGCACCTCGGGGCTGTATATCAGCGTGTTGCCGCCCCTGATGGTGGGTTTCTTCGTCGGCATTCTGGCCGCCGTGATGGGGGTCGGTGGCGGCTTTATCATGGTGCCTGCGATGATCTACCTTTTGGGCATGCCCACCAAGGTGGTTATCGGCACCTCGCTGTTCCAGATCATCTTTGTGACCGCATTCACCACCTTCATGCATGCCTGGACCAACCAGTCGGTTGATATGATGCTGGCGCTTTTGTTGATCTTTGGCGGGGTCATCGGCGCGCAGTTCGGCGCACAGTTGGCCATGCGCCTAAAGGCAGAACAGCTGCGGATCTTGCTTGCCCTTCTGGTGCTGGTTGTCTGTTCGCGCCTTGCCTTCGATCTCTTGGTTGAACCGGATGAGCTTTATTCGCTTGCCGTCAAAGGGCAGCACTGATGCGGATCCTGACAACATTCTTGATCTTGTGCCTCTGGCTTCCCGCCGCACGCGCGGCGGAAGAGGTCGTGGCCGGGCTAAGCCAGGACCGGATTCAGATTACCGCGAATTTCGACGGCTCTGATCTTTTGATCTATGGGGCGGTCAAGCGCGAAACCGCCATCCCCGAGGG
>JBAUHP010000404.1:0-6287 GCA_049680345.1 Albidovulum sp.
GTGAAAAGGCCGAACTGGTCGAAAACGCCGCCCGCAATGCCCGCGAAAGCCTTGCCCGCAAGATGAGCGAAAGTGCCGCCCAGTCGAAACTTCTTGAAAGCCTCGCCGAAGCCTTCGATCTTGAAGCCGCCCCGCAGCGGATTGAGGTCTATGATAACTCGCATATCCAAGGCGCCCACGCAGTCGGCGGAATGATCGTCGCGGGGCCCGAGGGTTTCTTGAAATCGCAATACCGCAAGTTCAACTTCAAAACCGCGGTTGGCACCAACAGCGACGATTTTGGTATGATGAAAGAGGTGTTGACCCGCCGTTTTGAACGCTTGCTGAAAGAAGACCCAGACCGCACCTCCGGCGCTTGGCCCGATCTTTTGCTGATCGACGGCGGGGCAGGGCAGGTGTCTGCCGTCCAGTCGATTCTTGAGGAGTTGGGAGTAGAGGATGTCGCAATGGTGGGCGTGGCCAAAGGCATCGACCGCGATGCAGGCAAAGAAGAATTCCACCGCCCCGGCCGCCCCGTCAAGGCGCTGCCCCATAACGCCCCGGTGCTATACTTCATTCAGCGCTTGCGCGATGAGGCCCACCGCTGGGCCATCGGGGCGCACCGTGCCAAACGCGCCAAGACCGTGGGCGCCACGCCGCTTGATGATGTGCCGGGCGTCGGTGCCGCACGCAAACGTGCCCTTTTGGCGCATTTCGGCAGCGCCAAGGCCGTATCGCGCGCCGGGATAGAGGATTTGCAGGCGGTTGAAGGTATCAGTGCTGCAATGGCGCAAACCCTTTATGATTTCTTTCATGGCAGCTGAAACCAGATGCGCGCCTGCATCCCCATGTTCGCCGCCCGCGGACACTTTGATTGACCAGGAAGGTGCCCAAATGCCCAACCAAATCGACCCCGCCAAACTTGGGGCGCTCCACCTCCGAGAGGCCGCGCACTTTCGCACCCGAACCCCTCTTTCGACCCAAAGGCACGCCGAGGCCCGCAAGGTCATGCCCGACGGCGTGCCGATGGCCTGGATGGCTGGCCTATACGCCCACGCACCGATGTTTGTGGCAGGCGGGCAGGGCAGCCGGTTCGAGGATATTGACGGTAATTCATACGTGGATTTCAACCTCGCCGACCTTAGCAACACCATAGGTTATGGCGCCAATGCCGTAAGCGATGCGCTAGCCATGCAAGCCGCCCGTGGCATCCAGCATCTTTTGCCCAGCGCGGATGCCATCACAGTGGCGACCGAACTTGGCCACCGCACCGGCCTTCCCTTCTGGCAATTCACAGCAACCGCATCGGCTGCCAACACCGAGGTGATCCGCATTGCCCGCACCGTCACCGGCCGCGACAAGATCGTGGTCTTTGAGGGTAAATATCACGGCCATATCGACCCTACCTTGATCGAGGATGGCGCGCCCGAAGGCCTGGGTGTCGCAAAAACCGCTATCCGCGACACGATCTGTATTCCGTTCAATGACCCCGACGCTCTTGCCCGGGTTCTGGCGGCTGGTGACGTGGCGCTGGTGATAACCGAACCCGCGCTGACCAATTGCACCTTGGTTCTTCCTGATCCGGGGTTTTGGGAAACCGTCTATACACTTTGCCAAAACCACGGCGCGCTTTTGTGCTTTGACGAAACCCATACGTGGCAATTCGCCTATGGCGGCATGATGCGGGCGATGGGGCTGAAGGCGGATTTCATCTCACTGGGTAAGGGGCTTGGCACCGGTGTGCCGCTTGGGTGCTACGGCATGACCGCGCCCCTTGCCGCCTTCTTGGAGGAAAACCTTGATCACTACGGCGCCAGTACCCGCGGCCTTGCTATCGGCGGCACGACTTACGGCAGCGCCTTGACCATGGCGGCGGTCCGCGCCGGGTTGGAGGTTATTGCCACCGAAGCGGCCTATGCCCGTATGGCCACGCTCGGCGCCCGCCTCTCGGATGGTATTGATGCGATCGTGGCGCGCCATAAGCTGCCTTGGCGGGCCTTCCGCTACGGCCCGCGCGCGGGCTTTTGCCTCTTGCCGGATTTGCCGCGAAATTACCAAGAGGCGCAACCAGCCCTCTATCTGGAACAGTCCGCCGCGCGGCGCTTGTTCCTTGCCAATCGCGGTATTTGGGATGCGATACCCTCTGCCGGCCCACAGGTATCCTTCGCCCATAGCGCGGCTGATATCGACACGTATCTTGCGGTTTCGGATGAATTTCTGGCCGAGGTCGTCACGGCCAGCTGACACCCGCACCCGCAAATACAAAACGGGGACAGCTTGCGCCATCCCCGTTCCGAATTCCTGCGAATGGTCTGAAACTAATCAGGCCAGTGCGAGGTTGATCGCCGATTCACGACCATCACGGCCTGCTTCGATGTCAAAAGTCACTGCTTGACCGTCGTCCAGACGCTGGATGCCAGCGCGCTCCATGGCAGAAACGTGAACGAACACGTCTTTGTTGCCATTGGCCGGGGCGATAAAGCCGAAACCTTTAGTTGCGTTAAACCATTTCACGGTGCCATTAGCCATCGTGAGATCTCCTACATTGTGTCACCCGCAGTATGCGATGACTTGGCTCAGTCACATCAAGATCGAGGTACTGAAGCCTAAAAGGAGACAGACAAATCGACAGATAGCGTTTTCGCCAGCCACACATGGGCCTGTTTGGGCCAAATAGCAAGGGGTGGCGGCAAAGAAAGCCTTCATATGTCGCAGATATACAGCGACAACATGCGGCCAGGCACCGTCCGTCGGCCGACAGCAAGATGGATGATCCATGCCCAAACCGCAAGCGTGGCTTGGCACGTCACGCGTGTATGCGCCCACATCATTCGCGCGGATCCGCGTTTTGCAATCCGGTTCTTGCCCCCTAACCTGTTGATGTCAGATTTGAAACCCGGTTTGGGCGGCGGTTCAATTTCGTATTTACAAAACCAGTTTATTGGTTATGATAGGCGCATGAAAACCGCACTCAACAATAAATCCGTTGCCAAAGCCCTCGCCTCACTGGGGCATGAGGCGCGGCTGTCAGTGTTCAGGCTTCTTGTACGCAGTGGTCATGAGGGGCTCAATGTTGGTGAAATATCGCAACACCTTGACCTTCCGGCATCGACATTGGCGCATCATTTGCGAACCTTGGTTCTCGCGGGGTTGGTGATACAAGAAAGACGCGGCCGCGAAACCTATAACCGACCGGACTTTGACGTCATGGCAGCGACAGCCGCCTTCTTGACCGATGAATGCTGCGCCGGGGTTGGCCAAAAAACCGATGCTGCGTGATTTTCAGGTCAAAAATAACTACAAAACTGGATATATGGATATGAAGCAAGCAACATTACAAGATCGAAACGCCGTTCTGTACTTTGTCCAGCACCTTTGGGCCAAACACCGGGTGTGGCTGGTGACAGTGGCCATCTTGTCGGCACTTTTCGTCTTTGATCCCGCTCAAGGGGTCACTACTGCCGCATTCATCGCCGACGCTTTGATCACGACGGGGCCGTTTTTGGTGCTGTCAATCGCGATTGCTGCCTATGCCGGGGCAAGCGGAGCGGATAAACTTATCGGTCAGGCCTTCATCGGCTCGCCCCTCACGATGATTGCCTTTGCCGCCGCCATTGGCGGGCTGTCGCCTTTTTGCTCTTGCGGCGTCATCCCGCTGATCGCGGCCCTGCTGACGATGGGGGTGCCCTTATCGGGCGTCATGGCCTTTTGGTTGGCCTCGCCCGTCATTGATCCCTCCATGTTCGTCATGACTTCGGGCTTGCTGGGGTTTGACTTTGCCGTGGCAAAAACCTTTGCCGCAATCGGGTTGGGGCTTTTTGGCGGCTATGTCACCTTCGCGCTGATGCGTCTGGGCTATTTTGCAGACCCGCTTCGCCCCGGTATCGGCGGCGGTAAATGCGGCGCATCGGCAATCCGCGGCTCCGGCACGGTGGTCTGGCGGTTTTGGCACGACCATGCCCGGCGCGCCAAATTCGGCCGCGAAGCCCGGGTCACGACCCTGTTTTTGCTGAAATGGCTGACATTGGCCTTTGTCTTGGAAAGCCTGATGCTTGCCTATGTGCCCAACGACTGGATCGCATCGGTCTTGGGCGGCAAGGGGTTTTTGCCAATAATCACGGCAACCTTCGTGGGTGTCCCGGCCTATCTGAACGGTTACGCCGCCTTGCCATTGGTGTCGGGTCTGATCGAACAAGGTATGGCGCCCGGCGCGGGGCTTGCGTTTCTTGTGGCGGGCGGCGTCACCTCATTCCCCGCCGCCATCGCGGTTTTCGCCTTGGTCAAGCGCCCGGTCTTTGCCCTATACATTATCTTCGCCCTTCTGGGGGCGATGGCCAGCGGCACGGCGTTTCAGATCTGGCTGACATAGGCCGCTTATACCTGATGCTTGGCGCAACCCGGCAAAACCACTTTCCCCAACCGCATCCTTCGGCTACTCATTCGTCATGACATGGACAATCCCGAATATACTGACGGTTCTTCGCCTTTTCGCAGCCCCCGGCGTGGCTGTGATGTTTTTGTATTTCCATCGCCCATGGGCCGATTGGTTTGCGCTCTCGCTGTTCGTTCTGGCGGCGATCACCGACTATTTCGATGGCTATCTGGCGCGGCTGTGGAAACAAGAAAGCAAATTCGGCGCGATGCTGGACCCGATCGCCGACAAGGCGATGGTGGTGATCGCCATCATGGTGATCACCGGCTATTCGGGCATGAACCCATGGCTGATATTGCCCGCCACCGTGATCTTGTTTCGAGAGGTTTTCGTCTCGGGGCTGCGCGAATATCTGGGGTCGAAATCGGCCGAACTGAAGGTGACCAACCTGGCCAAATGGAAGACAACGGCACAGATGGTGGCAATTGCGGTGCTGTTTTTGGGGACCGGGCTGGAATATCTTAACGGCGTCGCCATGCGCGGCATGACGCCAGATCAGTATACCGACGCAGTGATCGCCGGCCTTGCCGATCCGATTCGTGCCTGCGGCAAACGCGATTGCGCTTCGGTTGCCAGTGATGCGGGGCTGGTCCTGATCTGGATCGCGGCGGGGCTGACGGCGATGACCGGTTGGGAATATTTCCGCAAAGCGCTGCCTTTCTTGAAAGAGAAAGCATGATCGAGGTTCTTTACTTCGCATGGGTGCGCGAAAGGATCGGTCTTCCCAAAGAGCAGATCGAAACCAATGCTGCAACCGTGGCCGAACTAGTGGAAGAGCTGAAGCTGCGCGAAGACCGCTACGCCGCCGCCTTCGCGGATCTGCGCGCCCTGCGCGTGGCGCTGGATCAAGAGCTTTCGGATTTCGCAGCCCCCCTTGCCGGGGTGCGTGAGGTGGCGTTCTTTCCGCCAATGACCGGGGGCTAAGGCCATGGCGATCCGCCTTCAGTCAGACCATTTCGATTACGGCGCAGAATGCGCCTTGTTCGCGCGCACCGCAAAAGGTGCGGGTGCAGTTGTTACCTTTCTGGGCATTGTTCGCGACGATGGTGGCCGCCTGTCCCGGATGGAGATCGAGCATTACTCCGGCATGACTGAAAAAGCGTTGGCAACCATCGCGGATGACGCCGCTCGGCGCTGGACGCTGACCGATAGCCTGATCATTCACCGGCATGGCCCGCTCGCACCGGGCGAGGCGATCATGATGGTCGCCACCGCCGCGCGCCACCGCGAGGCGGCGTTTCAGGCGGCTGAATTCCTGATGGACTACCTCAAATCCCGCGCGCCTTTCTGGAAGAAAGAGTTTGGTGCGGATGGTGCGGAATGGGTGGCCGCCAAAGAGGATGACGAGCTAGCCCTGGGGCGTTGGTGAAAACCCCATGGGTAGAGGCCATCAATGGCGTTACTTCAGTTTCCAGAGGTGTCTCTCTGCCTTGCCGTCTCTATACATCTGCAGTGACTTTTCATCGACGCGCTCAACCTGCCAGCAGGCTTGGCCATCACCCCAATTTTCGCACCACTGACCTTTCTTGAGGAACCATTTGGCATCGTATTTCGTGCCGCCGAAGTTGCCCTTGATGATGCCTTTCTTCGCACCGCCTTTATAGCCGCTGTAGCTTTGCACCCATTTTGTGCCGTCTCTGCTCGTACTGCGTATGACCGAGCCTGGTATGGTTTGAAGGAGCTCTTTTTCAGTCATGAACTCTGCCGCAGTGGCAATAGTTGCGAACCCGGAAATAGCGAATGCGCCGGCGACAGCCAGGACACTCAGCCGACGGCGGCTACCATTGAGGAAGTTTTTTGCCAATGTTGTCATGATGTTACCCTCCCTTGGGATCGGTCAGTTTTTCAACTGGCCTTGGGGCAGTATACACATTTC
>JBAUHP010000405.1:0-2136 GCA_049680345.1 Albidovulum sp.
CCTACCCTCCGGCCCGAAAGCTGATGATCCGCCGGAAACCCTGCCGGGCAAGATGTGCGGCGGCATCGGGCGGAATCGTTCCGGGGGCAAATAGCAGGCCGCGCGCCGAACCGGTATGGGCAATCGCATAGCCCAGCGCATTGGTGGCGCGGGCAAGCTGTGCCGTTGGGTCTGGCAAGGGGCCGCGCAGTGCCAGATTGCGCGTGGCGGATTGGCTGGCAAGGGCCGCAAGGGCGGGCAGGTCCTGGCAGGTGGCGGCTTGAACCCAAGGGCCGATCAGGTCGGATATATCGGCGAAACCGGTATCAGCGGGGTTTGTGCGCCGGTTGGGGCCGAAAAAGCCGCCCAACACGTCAAAAGGCGGAAGCTTTGGCAGGTCTTGCAAGACCTCGGCGCGGCGAGAGGCCCAAAGCAGGCGATCCGGGTTGGCGAACATCAGCGGGTCGCTGGCGCCTTCGACGGCGACACAGGCGCGGGCAAGGTCGGCTGCGGGGTGGTGCGATCCGGCAAGGCGGGCATAGGCCACAAGGGCCGCGGTTGAAGCACCCGCCCCACCGCCGCGCGGCATGGTTGCAGACAGCTGCACCGGGCCGGGGTCGCCCAGCCCCAGTTCTTCGCGCAAGATCCGGGCGCGGGCGGGGGACAAAGGGCCGTGGGGCACGGCTGATGTTGCGATCCGGGCCGAAACCGTCAGCGCCCGGCAGGGCAAGGTGACCAGCGCCACAACGCCTGTGGGGCCGACACGGCCCTGAAGCAGCTCACCGAAATGGCCGGCGACGGTGACGGTGGCCGCCTTCACGAAGCGGTCCAGTTGACGCATAAGATCGCCCAGTTGCCGCCGGGCAAAGCGCGCAATCGGGTGACCGACAGGGGTGAGATGTCAAAGGCCAGTGCGGCCGGAACCGACCCCAGTGCAAGTGCCAGACCCGCGCGCACGGTTCCGGCATGGGCGACGATAGCGGTGCTGAATTCAGGCTCTAACCCAGCCAAAACCGGGGAAATCCGGGCGCAAAGATCGGTGAAGGATTCGCCGCCGGGGGGGCGATGATTGGCAAGTGTTTCGGGCGACATCGGGCCCAGATCGGGCAGATCGGCGTAGCTTTGCCCCTCCCAAGCGCCAAAATCTTGCTCCCACAGGCGCGGATCGCTGGGCGGGGTTGCACCCGGCCAAAGGGCGGCGGCGGTTTGGTGGCACCGAAGGGCGGGGCTGGTGATAATGCGCGGCGGAGTGCCCAAGGCCCGGCGCAGCGCTGCGATTGTTGCGCTATCGCTGCAATCGGCGGGCACGTCGGTGCGACCACATAGTTTACCTTCGGCCATGGCGGGGGCATGCCGGATCAATATCAGCTCTGTCGCGCGTCCGCCTTGCACTGTCGCATTCCCTCTTTCGTGACCGGCCCGTTTCTGCTTTGTCACCGAACCATGAGCAAGACGATACTTATCACAGGCGGGGCCCGATCCGGCAAAAGCGTCATCGCCGAGACCAAAGCGCTATCGCTGGCACCGCGGGCGGTTTATATCGCCACCGCTGAGGTGCGCGATGGCGAAATGGCTACGCGCGTGGCCGAACATCAAGCGCGGCGCGGTGCCGAGTGGCAGACCCATGCCGCCCCGTATGAGCTGCTGGAGATGTTGCGCGCGACAGATGGGCAAGGGCCAAGGCTGGTGGATTGCCTGACTTTGTGGCTAAGCAATCTGATGCTGGCGGGGCGCGATTGGCGCACAGAGGCGCATGAATTGATTGCCGCCCTGCCCGATCTGCGCGATCCGGTTGTGATGGTGACGAATGAAGTGGGCGGCGGTATCGTCCCTGATAACAAACTGGCCCGCGATTTTCGCGATGCGGCGGGCCTTGTGAACCAATGGGTCGCGGCGGCTGCGGATGAAGTCATCCTTGCCGTGGCTGGCCTGCCTTTGAAAGTAAAGTGAATGACGATGCTGACCAGACTTGCCGATATTTCGACCATTGGCGATAGCCTGCCCAAGGCGGATGCCGAGGCGGCTGCGGCCGCGCGGGTCCGCCAAAACAGCCTGACCAAACCGCCCGGTTCACTTGGGCGGCTGGAGGAGCTGGCGGAATTCATGGCAGAATGGCGCGCAACGGCGCGGCCAGAGATTTGGGGCGCGCAGGCGTTG
>JBAUHP010000406.1:0-4333 GCA_049680345.1 Albidovulum sp.
TGCGGCTGGGGCTGTTGCTGCGCCGTCAGCGCAAGGCTGCCGCACAGTCGGGTGAAAACGATGCACTTGGCTTTCGCAACCGTATGGTGGCCCTTGTCGGCACCTTGATGGCGTTGGTGGGCATTATCGCGCCGATACTGGCGCTGATCGGCTATGTGACGGCGGCCAATTCGCTGATCTGGCCAACGGTGGGCTCTGCCGGTCTGATCGGCATCATTGTCTTGTTGCAGCGCTTCTTGACCGACATTTACGTGATGGTAACGCGCAGCAAGGACGACGGGCGCGAAGCGCTTGTGCCGGTGCTGATGGGCTTTTTGCTTAGCTTTGCCTCTTTGCCTTTGTTCGCCCTGATCTGGGGTGCGCGGCAAGCGGATCTGAGCGAGGTCTGGACCCGGTTCAATGCCGGGGTCAAGCTGGGCGATGCGGCAATATCGCCGATCGCGATTTTGACGCTGATCGTGGTCTTTGTGATTGGCTATATGGTCACGCGGTTGATGCAAAGCGCCATACGCTCGGCGATCTTGCCACGCACCAAGCTGACCAAGGGCGCGCAGAACGCCGCCGTGTCGGGGCTGGGCTATGTGGGCATCATTCTGGCAGCCCTGATTGCGGTGGCGACGGCGGGGATTGATCTTTCCGCACTTGCGATTGTTGCGGGTGCCTTGTCGGTCGGTATCGGTTTTGGCCTGCAAAATATCGTCTCTAACTTTGTCGCGGGCATCATTTTGCTGATTGAGCGTCCGATATCCGAGGGCGATATGATCCAGGTCGGCGACCAGTTCGGGACGGTCAAGGGCATCTCGGTCCGCTCTACCTGGATTGAGACTTTTGACCGCACCGATGTGATCGTGCCCAACAGCGATCTGGTGTCGGGTGTGGTCACCAACCTGACACGCGGCAATCTGACCGGGCGGCTGATCATCCCGGTGGGGGTGGCTTACGGCACGGACACGCGCCGGGTTCAGGCGATGCTGCAAGAGATAACCGAGGCGCAACCTTTGGTTTTGGTCAATCCGGCCCCAAATGTTTATTTCGTCGGTCTGGGGGGCGATAGTCTTAACTTCGAGATCCGCGCGATCTTGTCTGATGTGAATTTCAAGCTGGATGTGCAATCAGAGATCTTGCATGAGATCACCGCGCGCTTTGCCAAAGAAGGTATAGAGATACCCTTCGCGCAGCGCGATATCTGGTTGCGTAACCCCGAAACCCTGAAACCGGGTCAAGCGGCGAAAGCGGCGGCACCCAAGGTGGCCCGCAAAGCGGCCAAGCCCGCCCAGAATGATCCGACCATGATCAACAATGACCCAAGCCAAGAGGATGACCCCGAATGAGCACGGCGTTGTTTCGCGATGATGCCTATCTGCGCGAAGCGGAAGGCACGGTTTCGGGGCTGACCGACGAAGGCGGCGTGATCTTGGATCGGTGCTTGTTTTACCCCACAAGTGGTGGCCAGCCCGGCGATAGCGGGGTGCTTGAATGGCAAGGCGGGCGGCTTGATCTGGCAACGGCGGTGAAGGGCGAGGGTGGTGCTATCGTTTTGGTACCCTCGGCCCCGGCCACATTGCCCAAGCCCGGAACCAAAGTGACCCAGCATCTGGACTGGGCGCGGCGGCATCGCCATATGCGGGTGCACACCGCGCTTCATCTCTTGTCGGTGGTCGTGCCCTTGCCGGTGACCGGCGGGCAGATCGGCACCGATAAGGGGCGGCTTGATTTCGCCATGCCCGAGCCACCCGAAGATGTGGCAGCCCTTGAGGCGGCGCTGAACGGCCTGATCGCGCGCGATCTGGTGGTCAGCGATGATTGGATCACAGATGCCGAATTGATGGCCAATCCGGGGCTGATCAAAACCATGTCGGTGGCCCCGCCCGTGGGCCAGGGCCGGGTGCGTCTGGTGCGCATCGGGCAGGGCGGCGATCAGGTTGATCTGCAGCCTTGCGGCGGCACCCATGTGGCGCGGACCGGCGAGATCGGCTTTGTTACAATCGGCAAGATTGAGAACAAAGGTAAGCAAAACCGCAGGATCAACCTTTTGCTTGGCAACTGAGCGGCATCAAGTGATCGTGAAAATCAGAAACATCTTGAAACTTTCCGTCAGACGGGGATAGTCGGCACCCAAGCGGCCGAGTCGAAAACTTGGCCAGAACCTGGGGCGCGTCGGCCTGCCAGCCGAGGCGAAAATACTGGAGCCATTTGGGTGCACATGCGCCTAAGACGCCCATAAAAAGACCTGAACCTTTCCACCAAGGTTTCGGGCGGAGCTGAACAAAACATGTCGAATTCTGAGAAGGCCCTTTCTGGAGGGCCCGAAGACGAAGCCAGCTTAGCGGCTGATGATGCGCATTCGGCCCATAAACAGGGGATGGCGGCGCTGACTCTTGGTGCGATCGGCGTGGTTTACGGCGATATCGGCACCAGCCCGCTTTATGCGATGCGCGAGGCCCTGCGCCCCGTGGCCCATGACGGGCTGACGCGTGCAGAAGTGCTTGGGGTTATCTCGCTGTTGATCTGGACGCTGATTTTGATTGTGACGATCAAATATGTGATGTTCCTTTTGCGCGCGGATAACCGGGGTGAGGGCGGCATCTTGGCGCTTTACACCCTGACGCGGCTGGCAATCGGGCGGCGCTCTTTACCGGTGCTGGCGCTTGGTATTGCGGGGGCGGCGCTGTTCTTGGGCGATGCGATCATCACGCCCGCGATCTCGGTCCTGTCGGCCGTCGAGGGGATTGAACTGGTCGCACCATCGTTCGAGAAATACGTGCTGCCGGTGACCTTGGGCATCCTTATTGCGCTGTTTTTGGTGCAAAAACACGGCACCAAGACGATTTCAGTGGCTTTCGGGCCGGTCACGGCCCTGTGGTTCTTGGTTATGGGCGTCACCGGGGCGCGGCAACTGGCAACCGACACCGGTGTTTTGGCATCCTTCAACCCGGTCTATGCGTTCACCTTTCTGGCGGATCATGGTCTGGTGGCCTTTATCGTCATGGGGGCGGTGTTTTTGGCGGTGACCGGGGCCGAGGCGCTTTATGCCGATCTGGGGCATTTCGGCAAAAAACCCATTCGCACCGCTTGGTTCATCTTGGTTTTCCCGGCCTTGGTGCTGAACTATCTGGGGCAGGGTGCCTTGGTTTTGCGCGACCATTCGGCACTTGAAAATCCGTTCTTTCTGATGGTGCCCGAATGGGCGTTGCCGCCGCTGGTGGCACTGGCCACCCTTGCCACGGTGATTGCGTCGCAAGCGGTGATCACGGGGGCTTTTTCCATGACGCGCGCGGCGGTTCAGCTTGGGCTTTTGCCGCGCTTGTCGATCGTTCACACCTCGGAAAGCCAAAGTGGCCAGATCTATATTCCGGCGGTCAACTGGATGCTTTTGATCGGCGTTTTGGCCTTCGTCATGACCTTCCGCAGCTCGGAGGCATTGGCCGCCGCTTACGGGATTGCGGTGACCGGTGCGATGATCGTCGATTCGATCCTTGCGATCATTTACGCCTATAAGGGCTGGCGCTGGCCGATGTGGCTGATCATTCCGATGGCCTTGCCTTTCTTGGGGCTGGAAGGCGCGTTCTTCATGTCGAATATGACCAAGTTCTTTGCGGGGGGCTTCGTGCCCGCGGTGCTGTCGGTGACCATCGGGCTTTTGATGTTCAGCTGGTGGCGCGGCACGCAGCTTGCCATAGCGGCGGGGCAAAGGCAGATGGTGGATCTGGACAGCTTTGCCCGTTCGATGATGAAATCCTCGGTGCATGTGGTGCATGGGACCGCGTTTTTCCTGACATCGGATGCCAATGCCGTGCCGCCCGCGATGTTGCATAATATCAAGCACAATCGGGTGCTGCATGAACGCAATATCATCTTGACGGTGGAAACCGTCCGGGTGCCGGTCGTCGGCCCGCGCGACCGGGTGGATTACCGCCCGATCAATGACCGCTTCGGGCGCTTGATCTTGCGCTTTGGCTTCATGGAAACCCCGAATGTCAGCCGGGCCCTGGGGCGCGCGCGGCGCGAGGGGCTCAAGTTCGATGTGATGACCACCTCGTTCTTCTTGGGGCGGCGCAAGGTGATCTTGGGGTCGCGGATGGGGGCCGCACGGATGTTGGATAAGGTCTTCATCGCTCTGGGCCGGTTTTCGGCAGACCCAAGCGAATTCTACCAATTGCCGCGCGACAGGGTGGTAGAGCTGGGCGCGCGCATCTCGGTCTGAGTAGCGCGCCCGCACGGCTTGGGGTTTTTCTTTGGTGCCGGGCCAAAGCCCCCTTGCAAGCCGGTGCCACGTCCCTGTAAACAGCCCCGCACGGAGAGGTGGCCGAGTGGTCGAAGGCGCACGCCTGGA
>JBAUHP010000407.1:0-4212 GCA_049680345.1 Albidovulum sp.
GATCTGTCGGCCTATCTTTTTGGCGATATCTTGACGGTGGGCTGGTCAGACGTGATCTGGATCTGGGCGGGGGCGCTTGTGGTGCTTGGGCTTTTGATCTGGCGCTGGGCCGGATTGGTCACAGCCACGGTGAATGAAGAATTGGCCCAAGCCTCAGGCATCAACCCGCGCCATGAACGGCTGGCGCTGACGCTGGCTTTGGCACTGACGGTGGCGCTGTCGATCAAGATCGTCGGCGCGCTGCTGATCGCGGCCTTGCTGATCATCCCCGCCGCCGCCGCCCGCCCCCTGACCCGCAGCCCCGAGGCGATGGCGATCGGTGCCAGCATTGCCGGCGCGTTTGCGGTTATCGCCGGTCTTTGGGCGTCTTTGCGGTTTGATACCCCCGCAGGCCCATCGGTTGTGGCCGCCGCTTTCACGCTTTTCTTGCTCAGCCTTCTGGCCGCATCGGCAAGGCGCTAGATTTTGCGGGTAGGGCGGGTTATTCGGGGCGAAACCCGATGCCGCAAGACAGAGGCAGCCCAATGACGAACCATCTTTACGATGCGCTTTTCGCCCCACATGCGGCAAGCGACAGGGTGTTTTTGGATCTGCCCGGTGGCGAGGTGCTGCGCTATGGCGACTTCATCGCCCAATCGGCGCGCTATGCCCATGCCTTGCGCGCTTCTGGGTTGAAACCGGGCGACCGGCTGGCGCTGCAACTGGAAAAAAGCCCGGCGATGCTGGCGGTGATTGCGGCCAGCATTCAGGCCGGTATCGTGTTTTTGCCACTCAATCCGGCCTATACGCCCGCCGAGATCGCTTATTTCGTAAAAGATGCCGGTGCTGCGATGTTGCTGTGCGACGGCGCATTTGCCACGGCTTTGACGCCTGTAGCCCAAGCTGCGGGCGCGCTTTTGGCCACGCTGAACGCCGATGCGACCGGCAGCTTTGCCGATACCGCGCGCGCCCAGCCCGGCAGCTTCCCGACCCAGCCGCGCGGGGCGGATGATCTTGCGGCCTTTCTTTATACCTCGGGCACCACCGGGCGCTCAAAAGGGGCGATGCTGTCGCATGACAACCTCTTGTCAAACGCGGTGGTGCTGACCGAGGCGTGGCAATTCACCAGCGATGATGTGCTCTTGCATGCCTTGCCGATCTTTCACACCCACGGGCTTTTCGTGGCCACCAATGTGGCGCTTCTGGCCGGGGCGCGGATGATCTTTTTGCCCAAATTCGATGCGGATCAGGTGATCGTGCATTTGCCCCGTGCCACCACTATGATGGGGGTGCCGACCTTTTACACAAGGCTTCTGGCCGATGCGCGCCTGACCCGGGGTCTGACCGGCCATATGCGGCTGTTCGTGTCAGGCTCGGCCCCGCTTTTGGCCGATACCCACCGGCAATGGCAGGACCGTACCGGCCAGATCATTCTGGAACGCTACGGCATGACCGAAACCAATATGAACACCTCAAACCCCTATGCGGGCGCGCGCCGGGCGGGCACGGTGGGCCAGCCCTTGCCGGGGGTAGAGGTGAAGATCTGCGATGAGGGTGGCGCAACCCTTCCCCACGGGGAAGTGGGGGTGATCGAAGTGCGCGGCGCGAATGTCTTTCAGGGCTATTGGCAGATGCCGGAAAAGACCCGGGCCGAGCTGCGCGAGAGCGGCTTTTTCATCACCGGCGATCTGGGGGTGATGGATGCTGAGGGCTATGTCACCATCGTTGGCCGCGCCAAGGATCTGGTGATCTCGGGCGGGTTCAACATCTATCCCAAAGAGCTGGAAGAGCTGATTGACGCCTTGCCCGGCGTGCTTGAAAGTGCTGTGGTCGGCGTACCGCATCCCGATTTTGGCGAGGCGGTGGTGGCGGTGGTCGTGCCGCAAAAGGGCGCGGATCTGCAAGCGGCTGCAATATTGGCGGATCTGGCGCCGAACCTTGCCCGGTTCAAACAGCCCAAACATATCGAGATCCGCGCCGATCTGCCGCGCAACACGATGGGCAAGGTGCAAAAGAACCTGTTGCGGCAAGATCTGGCCGGGTTGTTTCAGGGCTAGGCTATCGCCGCGCGCAGCACCTTGCAAAATTGCTGGATCCGTTCTTCCGTTGCCTCGGCAAAGCCTATGACCAGCCCGGTGGGGCCGGGGCTGGCGATGGCATAGCAGGAAAGTGGCCTTGCGCCAAAACCTGCGGCTTCCAGTTTGCCAGCGGCGATGGTTTCGGCTTCGGGGGCCATATAGGCGGTAAGCTGCACGCCGCCATCGGGCGGTGTCACCCGAACGCCGGGGATGGTGTTGAGGGCTGCGGCAAGGGCGGTGCCACGCTGCGCATAGTGATGGGCAATGCGCGCCAGATGGGCGCGGTAACGGCCCGAGGTGATGAATTCGGCAAGGGCCGCCTGCACATGCAGGTTGGCGGCAAGACCAAGGTTGCGCTGGGCATTGGCCAAAGGCTCGGCCAGCGCTTCGGGCACGACGATCCAGCCCAGCCGCAACCCCGGCATCAGTGATTTCGACACCGTGCCAAGGGCGATGACAAGGCTGGGCGTGCGGCCTTGCATTGCCGCAATCGCGCGGCCGCGCCACAAGAATTCGCTGTCGTAGTCATCTTCAATGATCAGCGCCTTGTGCTTGCGGGCATAGGCGATTGCCGCTTCGCGCCGGGCCAGTGACAGGCGCTGACCCAGCGGGAATTGATTGGCGGGCGTGAGGTATAGAAGCCTTGCCGCTGGGGCGCCGTCGATCTGCGCCCCTTCGGCGTCAACCGGCAAGGGGTGCAGATCAAGCCCCGCCCCCATGAAGGCCGCGCGCGCGCCGTGATAGCCGGGGTCTTCGATCAAGGCCCGATCGCCGGGCTGCGCAAGTGCCAAAGCCAGAAGGGCAAGCGAGGCCTGACTGCCCGGCGTGATCAGGATCTGCGCAGGCGTCAGATGCATACCGCGATCCGCGGCCAGCCTTTCGGCAAGCACCTGGCGCAGGCGCGGCAGGCCGCGGTAATGCGCGTAGCCGAAAGCCGCCCCTTGCATCTGCCGCGCCTCGCGCCGCAAGATACGCGCCCATTCATCGCGCGGAAACAACGTCTCGTCCGGATGGCCCGGCGACAAAAGCGCCCCGTGCATCCGTTCGCGCCCGCCGCTGGCCCAGACCATGCCGCGCGAAGACAACCCGATGGGCGTTTGCACGGGCTGCGGTGCCGGTGGCGCCACCAGCCCGGCCACGACCCTTGGCGCAGCCCCACTGCGGATCTCGACAGCCCCTTCGGCGCGCAAAAGGTCATAGCCCGCATTCACGGTGTTGCGCGACAGCCCCAGTGCCGCCGCCGCCGCCCGTGATGATGGCAACGTGGCACCGGCAAGCCGCCCGGCACGGATTGCGGCCAAAAGATCGCGGTAAAGCTGAACCGACAGCGGCTCGGTTCGGTCCGGCGACAGGTCCACATGGGTTTGCAGCGAAACTGGTTCCATCATAATTCCATAAACTGGATCTTTGATAGAACCATAGATGCAGGCTAGGACAAGTGGCAAGACGAAAGGACAGATCATGACCAAAGCCCCAACCGTTCCAGCCTTCGCCAAGATCCGCTACGCCAAACGCAAGGTCGAGGATGAGGCCGCCGCCCATGCCATTTTGGATCAAGGCCTTGTCGCCCATGTGGGCTTCATCGCCGATGGTCGCCCGATGGTGATCCCCATGGCCTATGCCCGCGATGGCAACCGCCTCTATATCCACGGCGCATCCAAGACCCGCGCGGTGGCCAAGACCGGTGCGGCACCGATGTGCCTGACGATCACCCATATCGACGGTTTGGTGGTGGCACGATCAGGCTTCAACCATTCGGTCAATTACCGCTCATGCGTGGTGCACGGCATGGCGCGCGTGGTCACCGATCAGGCCGAGGCCGCTGCCGCCTTGCAGCTGATTACCGAACATCTCTTGCCGGGCCGCTACGCGGAGCTTCGCGCAGCCACGGGTCAGGAAATGAAGGCAACCGGGGTTCTGGCGATCGATATCGAGGTGATGACGGTCAAGATCCGCTCTGGCCCGCCGGTGGATGATCTGGAAGATCAGGGGCTTGAAACCTGGGGCGGCGTTGTGCCGGTGACCACAGCACTGGGGCGCGGCGTCCCTGATGCCTTCACACCCGCAAGCTGTGATGAGCCGGCCAGCTTTGCAGCTGCCCGGCGGAAATTTTCGGCCTGACCTCGCCCTCCCAAGATCAGACCGGCACCCCCCC
>JBAUHP010000408.1:0-7170 GCA_049680345.1 Albidovulum sp.
TGCGCGCCCGTTACGGCTTTGATCAACCAGCGCCTTTGCGCTATCTGCATTGGGCGGGAGGGATGCTGGTCGGTGATTTCGGTTATTCCTTCGAATATCGACTGCCGGTCAGCGAAGTGGTTGGCGAACGGATGTGGCTGACCATATTGGTGTCGTTCGTGACGATCCTTTTCACCTGGCTGCTTGCCTTTCCTATCGGCATCTATTCGGCGACGCATCAATACAGCTGGGGCGATCATGGCCTGACGTTACTGGGCCTGATGGGGCTTGCCATTCCCAACTTCATGCTGGCGCTGATCTTGATGTATTTCGCTAATCTGTGGTTCGGCACATCAATCGGGCATTTGATGGACGAAAGCTTTCTGGGCCAGCCGATGTCATGGGAAAAGTTCAAATCCATTCTCGAACATCTTTGGATACCGGTCATCATTATCGGCACTGGCGGCACCGCGGGCATGATCCGCAGAGTACGCGCCAATCTGCTGGATGAATTGCAAAAACAATATGTCGTCACCGCCCGGGCCAAGGGGCTAAGCCCTTTCCGCACCTTGATGAAATACCCGTTCCGGATGTCGTTGAACTTTTTCATCTCTGATATTGGTTCGATCTTGCCCTCTCTCATTTCGGGGGCCGAGATCACCGCGATTGTCTTGTCGTTGGAAACCACTGGGCCGATGCTGATCAAGGCTTTGCAAAGCCAAGACATGTATCTGGCCGGGTCATTTTTGATGTTCTTGGCTTTCTTGACCGTGATCGGGGTGTTGGTTTCGGATATAGCGCTGGCCTTCCTTGATCCGCGTATCAGGCTTCAGGGCGGGAGTTCGAAATGAGCAGTTGGCTTCCCGAACCCGGCGCGCCGCTGCCGCATTTTGTGTCGGATGAACCGTTCGATGCACAATCCGTAACTGTCATGACGGCTGAACAAGAGCGGGTTCACAAGGCGTCACAACTGCGGTTGATGTGGTGGAAGTTCCGCCGCCACCGTCTGGCGCTGATATCGGCTGTGTTTCTTTTGACCTTTTACGCGATGATCACGATTATCGAGTTTCTGGCCCCCTATAATATGAGCACCCGCAACATTGATTTCATCCATGCCCCGCCGCAGCAGGTGCATCTGTTTGACGATGGTCACTTTGTTGGGCCCTTCGTCTATGGGCGAACCGCGTCGCTGGATATGGAGAATCTGAAGCGTGTCTATACCGAAGACCGATCCGATGTGCAGCCGTTGCGGTTCTTTTGCCGGGGGGACGATTACAAATTTTGGGGCGTCGTCGAAAGCAATATCCACCTGATGTGCCCGGCAGAAGGTGGGCAGGCCTTCTTGTTGGGGACAGACCGTTTGGGTCGCGATATGCTTAGCCGCATACTCTACGGTGCGCGGATATCGCTGACGATTGGCCTGATCGGCGTCACGGTCAGTTTCGTTCTGGGCATCGTGATCGGCGGGCTTGCGGGGTATCATGGCGGCGTCATTGACCTTGTCGTGCAGCGGGTGATTGAGGTTTTGCAATCTATCCCCAGCATTCCGTTGTGGTTGGCGCTTGCCGCGATCATGCCGGTTACCTGGAGCCCGATTTTGATCTACGTCGGCATTACCATCATTCTGGGCATGCTGGACTGGACCGGGCTGGCGCGTGCCGTACGCTCCAAACTGTTCGCGCTGCGCGAGGAAGATTACGTGTTGGCCGCGCAGTTGATGGGCGCGCGCAGCCCAAGGATTATTCGCAGGCATCTTATCCCCGGTTTCATGTCACATCTGATCGCATCGGCGACCATTTCGGTTCCGGGCATGATCTTGGGTGAAACCGCGCTCAGCTTTCTTGGTCTGGGGTTGCGCCCGCCGATCACCAGCTGGGGTATCTTGCTGACAGAGGCGCGTGATGTCAGTGTGATCGCTTTTTACCCATGGCTGTTGCTGCCGATGCTGCCGGTGTTCTTGGTGGTTCTTGCCTTCAACTTCATGGGGGATGGGCTGCGCGACGCGGCGGACCCTTACCGGTAAGCGCCTTGGGCTGCCTCTACCAAGGTTTCCATGCCACCAGCAGCCCGCCATCTTCCGCCTGCACCTTGACGCAAAGCGCCTCCACTTCGGGCAGTGACGCATCGGGGGCGGCATTTCGTGCAACAAGCGCGCTGTCGGCGATCGTAACCGCCCCGCCCCGGCAAACCACGGTGAAAAGCAGCGGCCCGGTTGACCACCATGCAGGTGTGTCGGGCATGGTGTGCAAAACCTCGGGCAGGGCGGTCAGAATGCGGCTGATGGCCGGATGCCCCTTGGGTGCCGCGATCAATGCGTTGCTAAGCAAGACGCTGCCCGCACCTGTATCGCGCGGGATATCCTCTGCAATGACGTTCAACCCGATAAGCGAAAGCCGGTGGTGAAAGCTGATATCCTCACGCGCGGGATACCAATCGCAATCCAGATATATCCCGCCCAATTGCTGCAAGACGATATAGCGTGCCACATCAACCGCACCGGGCATATCCCCGCGTTCCAGCATCGAGGTGAAGACCAGGTTTCGATCCACGCCAATGGCGCGCAGATCATCCTCGCGCCACAGTTTGTAACCGTATCCATGGCGCTTGGCATGCGTCTGCCAAGCAAGGGTTGTCACCGGGGGTGGGTTGGGCCCAATCCATATCTGATGGATGGTGCGCGGCACCGGCATCCTGTTCGCTGTCGCCATTTCAGACCGCTCATCACTGCTGAACTGGCCGTGTTTCGCCAATATGTTGGTAGGTGGCACAAGCGTATATTGATAGGCGATCTTGCTTAGAACATCGCCCTCCACCTTCGCGAGTTTAAGCAGTGTCGCATGCAAAGGGCGCGGCAGGCCAATCACGGTCAATGGCCCAAGCGCGCCAATATCGGGGTCGGTCACTAGGGCTGCAAGCATCGCGCGCGCTTCGCCGAAGTCTTGCCTTTCCAGATGCTGGCGGACATCGGCCAAAATCAATCTGAAGTGCTTTTTGTCTTTCATCGAACCCCAAACACCTTAAGCCAAAACCACAATATCAACTGGCTGCGCCATGCCCGGAACTGCCACCCCAAGGCGCGTGTTCAGCTTTGTACGCTCGTAGCCCTGCACTTGTGCGGTGGTATAGGTCATAAGATCGGTGAGGGCGTGCGTTTGTTGAGGCTTGTTGGCATTTTCAAGTTTGGCGGCGCGATTGACCGGGTTGCCGATCACGGTAAATTCCAGCCGGTCCTGGGTGCCAACCACGCCCACCGTCACACCACCGCATGCAACCGCCGCGCCAATCTTGAATGCGGTGGGCCAGCCAAGTGCGCGAAACTCATCCTCAAGCCCGTTCATTACCGCAATCACCGCATCGGCCGCACGCAGGGCATCGGCGGCATAGGTTTCGCTGGGCTGCACCGCTCCGAAGGTTGCCAAAATTCCGTCGCCCATGAATTTGTCGATCCGCCCGTTATGGCGCTGGATTTCGGGCAATGCGGCATCTTGATAGCGCGCCAGAATTTGCATGACCCGTTCGGGCGGCAGTTGCTCGGCGGTGGTCGTGAAGGACCGTACATCGACAAAAAGGATGGCGGCATTGCGGATTTCGCAGCGACCAACAGCGGGTAAATCGTCTGATTGGGTGATAGTGCTTGCCACCTCAGGCGCAAAGAAGCGCTTAAGGTCTTCGGCGGCGGCGTGGCTTTGGATTGAATCGAACAAAACGCCCCTGCCGCGATAAAGCGCGAGTGACAAGATAGCCGTCACGCCCAAAAGCGCGAGGCTTTTGTCAATCTCTGCCCCGATCAAGATCGCGTTTGAGGTCAGATATTCAACGTAGTTTCGGGTGATATGCACATCGCCCATATCGGTCAGCAACGCATAAGCGACCATTGAAAGCCAGCCGATCACCGAAATCATGCCGGTCATCAAAACGAAGCGCGGATCAAAGCGCAGCGCGCGCAGGCTGATGAATATGAAAAAGTAAATGACAGTTGGTGCTTTCAGATAAAAAGCGGCGGGTTGCACATATTGAATGTGAAACGAAAAGATCAGCCCACATAACAGCGCCACGTCGACGATGATCGACAAGATAAGATACCAGCCGGGCAGCGCTACACGGTAAGACAGCGCCAATCGCAGCACGGTAAACACGAAATATGCCACCAAAGTGATGGGGACGAAATTCGCCCCAATCGCCCCTTCGGCACGCGGGGCAAGCGCGTAAAGTGCGGCGAAGAATAACACGACCCCCAGTTGCACCCAACCGATCAGGCGTTCTGCGACTGCTTCGCTGCGATCAATCTCGGCCATTACCCTTGCCGGGACGCCCTCGCCGCTGGGGCCGCCATGCACGATATAGCTGAAAAATGCCCTGACAGGGTTTCGCGCCTTATCCAAGCCACTGCTCCGGCAATATCAGGTCAATCGGTAAGTGGCAGGCGCTTGGGCCATGCCGCGAAATCTTGGACAAGCTTAGTCGGCATTTTGGCCAAATGCAAAGCCATGCGACCACCGCCGGGTCACAAATGGTTGTGTTACAAGCATCCGTGGCAGCGGGCCGGGGGTTAGGGGCTGGGCAAATCCGTGGCACGCTTGGCGGTATAAACCGATATCGGCTGGCTTAGCCCGCGCACCTCAACATCTTCGCATGTCAGCTTGTGATCGGTAGTCAGGCCAGAGGCATCCATCGTTGCTTTGGAAACCACCACCTGCACCCCAAGTTCCTTGGTCAGACCTTCAAGACGGCTTGCAATATTCACCGTCTCGCCAAGGGCGGTAATCCTGCCGGCCGCTTCGGTCTTATGTGCCGCCCCGATACGGCCAAGAATGGCGGGACCAGTATGGATGCCAATGCCAACGCTAAGCGGCGCTTTCAGATCATCGTGCAGACCTTGGTTTAGCGATGTCAGAACCCCGCTCATGGCGCGTGCGGCGGCCAGTGCGCGTGCGGCGCCGTCTTGTTCGGTGGCCTCTATCCCGAAGATCGCCATGATGCCGTCGCCCATGAATTTATCAACGTAGCCGCCGGTATCTTCTATGGCCTCGGCCATCCGGCCCAAAAACTGGTTAAGAAGAAAAACCACATCAAAGGCCAGCCTGCCTTCCGACATTTTGGTGAAACCGCGCAGATCGCAAAACAAGATGGTCACATCTTGCTCAACCCCCCAAAGATAGCGGTCAACCACGGCGCTGTTGGTCATGTCTACGCTTGCGGGCAGCAATGTTGACAAGGTGACATCCGCGGTTGGCCGCAACTGGCAGGCAAGCCTGACATTGCCGGGCGCGCCGATTCGGTTCAAGACCTTATGCTCGGCCTCGGATATCGGGGGCAGATGCTCTTGGCCCTCAATGATCCGAACCCGGCATGTCGAACAGCGCGCCTTACCGCCACAGACCGAGGCATGCGGAAGACGGTTTGTTTGGCTAACCTCAAGCACCGTCAGCCCGCGCGGTGTCAGAACCCTTGGCCCGTCGGCGTAGCTGATGGCGATCTTCTGGCGGTAGCGGTCGAAGAACAGCAGCCCCGACCAAATGATAACCGCTGCAAACAAGAGTACGTAATAGCCAAAGGCGGAATAGTTCATTGCCTTTAGAATGGTTGCATATTGTTCGGGGCTGAAGGGGTTATCAAACGTCCGTTGCAGCCGCAGCGCGCGACCTGCGGTGGTGAAGCCTGCATAACTCAGGAATGGAATGCTTACCGCCAACCCATACCAAAGCCAGATAGACCGGCGGTACCATTGCCGCATCACCAGCCAATGATGAATGCCTATACACCCATGAACCCAGACCAGCGCCATCAAGAAAGACTGGCGCCATGCCTCATTGGGCCACATTGCCCATAAGGCGTAGTCATAATTGTCGGTAACGGCGAACATCTCATGCACGCCGCGCGTGCCCAATACATGGCGAACAAGAAATATCGGAATGAGCAGGCCAAACCCAAGCTGGATGATGCTGCGCGTTCCCAGCCGCAGCGTCTTGGTGAAAAGGAATTTTTGAAGCCCAAAGACAAAATGTGTGGTCGCCGCCGCGATCAGCAACGCTGTTCCCAAAGTGCTTCTTGTCACGAAGGCCCGAACGTCTTGCCCCGATTGCATTGCATCAACAGAGATCAGCCCAAGCGAATGATTGACGAAATGTGTGATGGCAAAGGCGAAAAGGATCAGGCCGGATCCAATGCGCAGTTGTGGTCCATAAGATTGCGCGGCCTTGGCAAATCCGGACAGTGATTGGCCCAAGATAGTCACCCTTAATCCATCACGCGGGCCCCGCAAGACACCGCGGCACTTCATTTCGCTTAGCGGCAACCCTAAATGAAACACCCGCAGTTTTGCACGCCAAAATGAAGGCCCGAGAGGCCAATCGCCTTGCCGCGACTTGGCTCAGCGCAGACGTTTGAGGATATCAAGGCTGGCATAGCCATCAGGCAGCAAGCCGATCGCGCGTTGATAGGCCTTAACGGCGGCAATGGTGTTGGGCCCGATTTTGCCATCGACGCCGCCGGTGGTGAAGCCCGCCTTGGTCAGGCGCTCTTGCAGTTCTTTGCGCTCTGCAAAGACAAGGGCGCGGTCATCGCGCGGCCAGCTTGCGGAAATTGCGGGGCCGCCGCCAATGCGGTCGGCCAGATGACCCACGCCGATCACATAGGCATCGGCGGCGTTATAACGCTCAATCACCTGAAAGTTCTTGAAGATCATGAAGGCGGCACCGCGCGCCCCTGCGGGCAGCAAAATTGACGCCGCACCATGATCAGGCACCTTACCACCCGAGGCGGCGCGCACGCCCATCGCCGCCCATTCGGCGGGTGATTTCTTCACCCGATCGCCCGTCAGCGCAAAGTTGAAATCGGCGGGCAAGCGTACTTCCACACCCCACGGTCGCCCCTTGAGCCAACCGAACCGCGCAAGATAAGCGGCGGTGGAGGCCAAGGCATCAGCCGGGTTGTTGGACCAGATGTCGCGTTTTCCGTCGCCGGTGAAATCGACGGCATAGGCGAGGTAAGAAGTCGGAATGAACTGCGTATGCCCCATCGCCCCGGCCCAGCTGCCGGTCATATTTGCTGGGGAAACATCGCCGGACTGGATGATTTTCAGGGCCGCTATCAGCTGGCTTTCGAAAAACGCGCCGCGCCGCCCGTCATAGGCCAAAGTTGCAAGCGAAGCGATCAGCGGATTGTCACCGCGCACTTCGCCGTAAGCACTTT
>JBAUHP010000409.1:0-1538 GCA_049680345.1 Albidovulum sp.
GAATTGGGGATCTTTTCGCGATCTTCCGTCAGGCTTTCCTCGGAATACCCCGAGACGAAAACCACCCGCGTATTGGGGCGGGTTTTCAGCGCCTCGCGCACCCATGACGGGCCGTCCAGACCCGGCATGATCACGTCGGTTACGAAAACATCGACGGCCAATTCCTGATCTTCCAGCATGCGCAGCGCCTCTTCGGCATTTTCAGCCTCAAGCACGGTAAATCCGCGCATCTTCAGCGCCCGGCTGGCGAAGGCGCGCACCGGGGCCTCATCTTCCACCAGCAACACAACCCCTTCGCCATTACGCGTAGCGCGGCGTACAATCGGCGCCTCTGGCTGTTCTGGTATGTCAAAATCGGCCGCATCATGCGCGGGAAGCAGCAAGGTAAATGTTGTCCCCTCATCCACCACGCTATCGCAAAAAATGAAACCACCGGTTTGCTTGACGATGCCGTAAGCCGTGGAAAGGCCCAGACCCGTGCCTTCGCCCGGCCGTTTGGTGGTAAAGAAGGGCTCAAATATTTTGGTGATCTTGTCAGGCGCAATCCCCGTGCCTTTGTCCGAGACGCGCACGATCACATATTCGCCCGCCGGTACCGTCGCACGATCCCGCAGCATGTCTTCGCTCAAGATCACATTCTCGGTTTCAATCGCAATCTGGCCACCTTCCGGCATGGCATCACGGGCATTGACCACCAGATTCATGATCACCTGTTCCAATTGCCGCTTATCGGCCCGAACCGACCGCAGCGCGGGGTCGTGGATCAGGTCAAGCTGCACTTTTTCGCCGACCAGACGGTTCAGAAGATGGGTCAGATCGGCCAAGGTATCGCGCAGGTCGATGATCTTGGGTTTAAGCGTTTGTTTTCGCGAAAAGGCCAATAGTTGGCCCACCAGGCTTGCGGCACGGTTGGCGTTTTGATTGATCTGGGTCAGGTCGGCAAAATCCGGGTCGGTTTTGTCATGTCGCAGCAGCAACAGGTCGCAATGCCCTGAAATGGCTGTCAAAAGATTGTTGAAATCATGCGCCACGCCACCCGCCAACTGGCCAATCGCCTGCATTTTCTGGCTTTGCACGAACTGCGCCTCAAGGGTCTTGAGTTGTGTGGCATCCGACAAGATCGCCATCAGGCCCGAGCGGCCATCTTCGATCACCCGCGAAATCAGAACCTGCATATATGTATCTTGCTCGGCCCCCTTGATGCGCAAGACCTCTGGCCGGTTTTCGGCCCGACCGGTCATTACATCGGCAAGCCAGTCGCTGACCGAACGTCCCAGCCCTTCCAACATATCCGACAAGGCAGTGCCAGCCGCCACATCGCCAAGCATTGCCCGCGCGGCCTGGTTCGCCTCGCGCAATTGACCCGAAGTGCTTAGCCGCAGCAAGGCCACCGGCAGGCGGTCAAAGGCGGTCGGGTCATGTGTGCCCGCAACATTGCCGCGCGCTGGCAGCAAATAAATCTCGCGGCGCCCGCCATTGCCCTCCAACTCGGCAACCAGCGCCCTGAAAGTGCCCTCGGCGCAGTTGATCTCATGCTC
>JBAUHP010000410.1:0-1788 GCA_049680345.1 Albidovulum sp.
TTGACGACATTTTGCGACGTTTCCTTATGCGTTTCCGTCGTAATAACGCCCCCACACGAATGTCACAATCCATTGGATTTGGCGCTTTTCCCGGGGGGCAGGGTTTTGTAGGGTCGGGGCCAAATCCGCAGGGGGCAAGTTTGAACGCAAACGAGGGCACGGTCACGCCGATGATGGCGCAATATCTGGAGATCAAGGGCCGCTATCCAGAGGCGCTTTTATTCTACCGGATGGGTGACTTTTACGAGATGTTTTTTGACGATGCCGAAGTGGCGGCGGCTGCGTTGGATATTGCGCTGACCAAGCGCGGACAGCATCTGGGCCAAGATATTGCGATGTGCGGCGTGCCCTATCACGCCGCTGAAAGCTATCTTCTGACGCTGATCCGCAAAGGCTTTCGCGTGGCAATTGCCGAACAGATGGAAAGCCCCGTCGAGGCCAAGAAACGCGGTGCGAAATCGGTAGTGGCGCGCGACGTGGTGCGGCTGGTCACACCCGGCACGCTCACCGAGGAATCCTTGCTTGAAGCGCGGCGGCACAACTTTCTGGCCGCCTGGGCTGAGGTGCGCGATGGCGCGGCTTTGGCCTGGGCTGATATCTCAACCGGTGAGTTCCGGGTGATGATTTGTCCTTTGGTGCGGCTGGCCCCGGAACTTGCGCGGCTGGCCCCCCGCGAGGTCATAGTCAGCGAAACAAAAGAGGTCGATTGCGCAGGAATAGTGACTGAATCAGGCGCTGCAATCACCCCGCTATCGCGCGGATCGTTTGACAGTACCGGCGCGGAAAAACGGCTTTGTGATCTGTTTGGCGTTACCGCATTGGACGCCTTTGGCAGCTTTGAGCGTGCCGAAGTATCCGCAATGGGCGCCATCGTCGAATATCTGGATCTGACCCAGCGCGGTAAACTTCCGCTTCTGCGCCAGCCGGTAAGGGAAACCCCCGGCGCAACGGTGCAGATCGACACCTCCACCCGGCGCAACCTTGAGATTACGCAAAGCCTGTCAGGTGGGCGCGACGGGTCGCTGATTGCGGCGATAGACCGAACCGTCACAGCCGCAGGGGCGCGATTGCTGGAACGCCGCCTGTCAGCGCCTTCGCGCGATCTGCCCGAGATCCACGGCAGGCTAGAGGCGGTCCGCTATCTGGTGGGCGCGTCGCGGCTGGCCGAAGCCTTGCGCGGCGATCTGCGCAAGGCGCCCGATATGGACCGCGCCCTGTCGCGGTTGGCGCTTGACCGGGGCGGGCCCCGCGACCTTGCCGCCATTCGTGCAGGCCTGAAAGAAGCCGGGCAAATTGCCGCACGGCTGACCGCCCCTGACCTGCCCACGCGGCTGACAAGTGCGACAGAGGCGCTAACCGGCCATGACGATCTGGTGGCTTATTTCGAGGCTGCCCTTCTGGCCGAGCCACCGCTTTTGGCCCGCGACGGTGGCTTTATCGCACCCGGCCACAACGCGGATTTGGATGAGGCCCGGCAATTGCGCGACGAAGGCCGCGCGGTCATCGCCAAAATGCAGGCTGAGTTTGTCGCCATGACCGGGGTGCAAAGCCTGAAGATCAAGCACAACAATGTGCTGGGCTATTTCGTCGAGACAACCACAAACCACGGCGAAAAGCTGTTCGCGCCGCCCCTGAACGAAACCTTCATCCACCGCCAGACAACCGCCAATCAGGTGCGCTTTACCACCGTCGCCCTGTCAGAGATGGAGACCAAGATCCTTAACGCCGGAAACCGGGCGCTGGAAATTGAAAAGCGGCTCTATGACGGCTTAAAAGCGATGGTTTTGG
>JBAUHP010000411.1:0-15402 GCA_049680345.1 Albidovulum sp.
TCTTTGCCTATGTGCAGCTGGGCTTGGTCGAAACCCATGCGGTTTTCACCTGCTATCCCTTGCTTGTCGCCGCTTTGTCCGGCCCGGTTTTGCGCGAACGCGTCGGGTGGCGGCGCTGGACGGCGATCGCCATTGGCTTTGTCGGCATTCTGGTGGTGTTGCAGCCGGGGCTGCGGGTGTTCTCTCCCATAGCGCTGATCCCCTTGCTGGCGGCCACACTTTTCGCGCTTTACGGGCTTTTGACCCGCTTTGTCGCGCAAAAGGATGCGGCCGCCGTGTCATTCTTCTGGGTCGGCATCATTGGTGTTGTGGCAATGACCCCGATCGGGTTGTGGCACTGGCAGGCGATGGCGCGGCCCGATTGGATCTGGATGGCGGTGTTATGCGTAACGGCGGCCACCGGCCATTACCTGATGATCCGCGCCTATGAAGTGGCAGAGGCTTCGGCCATCCAACCCTTCGCCTATCTGCAACTGGTCTTCATCGCCATTCTCGGCGTCGTGGTTTTTGACGAGACTTTGCGCATGAATGTGATCATCGGCGCGGGCATCGTGGTGGCGGCGGGGCTGTTTACGCTGTGGCGCACGCGGATCAGTAAGCTCGCAGAGGCCTAATTCAGAAGCCGCGTGAAGGTCAGCATGGTTGGGCGATCATAGCCTTGATGCGCGGTTTGTGCGGTCTGGACAAACCCCATGGCCCGAAAGGCCTTGTGGACCTTGGTCAGTTCGATCCGCGATTCAAGCACGATTTTGGGCAGGCCAAGCGCCTCGGCACGGGTTTTTGCATGGTCGATCAACTGGCGCGACAGGCCGTGACCGCGCTGAGCCTCTGCGACGGCCATCTTGCCAAGGTAAAGCTGGCCCGGTTCGGGGTTCAAGAACATGCAAGCGATCGGCTGGCCCAGATCTTCCATAACCCAGATCTCGCCGTCACGGGCCTGATCAGCGATCAGATCCACGGTCAAGCGGGTGGCCGAGGACGGCGGATCAACAACACCGTTCATATAGGCAAAGCTTTGCTGGATCAGCGCCAGAAGTGCGGTGAAATCCTCGGTAGGTTGCATTTGTCGGGGGCTGTATCGGCGCGGTAAATCCGCGTCGATAGCCACCCAGTGAAGGCGTTCATTCACATGAACCTGATGATCAGGTTTAAATGCGCTGGGATCGGTCAGGCTGGCGGCATAAAAATGGATCTCATGCGACCAACGGGTGTTTTCATAGGCCATCGGTGTGCCACAAGTGGCGCAAAAATGCCGTTTGACGCCAGGGGCCGAGGCGAAAACCGCAGGGTGCGCGCCGGTCCAGCGCCACATGCCGTGATTGATGCCAAAAAAGCTGGTGTAGGGGGCGGAACAATTGCGCCTGCAGCTTTCGCAGTGGCAATGGGCCTGCCAGTTGGGCGGGCCCGTGAATGCGTAGCTTACCGCGCCGCAAAAGCAGTGGCCGGTGCCTTGATTCATACCGCTCATAAGGCCTTCTCCATGAACAGGCTGGCGGGGTGTTCGGGGTAATCGCCAAAGGGGCCGCGGGTACCATATCCAAGGGCGCGGTATAGGGCGACGGCGGGCACCAAAGCATCGCCGGTTTCCAGCCGGATGAAGGATTTTCGCGCGGATCTGGCCTTGGCTTCCAGTGCTTCCATCAATGCCTTTGCCAGCCCGCGCCCGCGCCCCGCAGGCGGTATGTAAAGCCGCTTGACCTCGATGTAATCGCCGCAATCAACCATGGCGACGCAGCCAAGGGCCGTGCCTTCATCGCGGGCAACCAGGAAGGTTACATCCGATGTGGCCAGCTCATCGGGCGAAAACGTGAAGATTTCGTCGGGTGAGAATACCTCTAAAAGTGCCTCTTGCGAGCCGGCAATAAGGGCGCAGCCATCTGCGGTCAGCGGCGATTCCGGGGCGATGGTCAGGGACATTGAGAATCCTCCTGTGCCGATTTGGCGTGCGAGGGTGGTTAGGGTCAAGATGGGCGAAAGGGAAACTTCTGAAAATCCGTTTGCGACGGGTGGCGGGGGCGTTCTGCGAAGGTCAGCGCAGAGCGGGCCTTCGGCGCACGGATGGCGGTTCGAAGCCTCAATTCGCCAGCATCTTGGGGATAAGTGGCGGATAACCTCCATATCCTGTGGAAGGGCGTTGACACAAGGCCACTTCCGGCCAAGGATTTACGGCCCTTAGGAATCAACCCCCGGACCTTGCCTTGCGCTTTTCCCGCCTGCGACTGAACGGCTTCAAAAGCTTTGTAGACCCCACGGATCTGATCATCCACGAGGGGCTGACAGGCGTGGTCGGCCCCAATGGCTGCGGCAAGTCGAACCTGCTGGAGGCTTTGCGCTGGGTGATGGGCGAAAACCGCCCCACGGCGATGCGTGGCGACGGGATGGAAGATGTGATCTTCGCAGGGGCGTCAACCCGGCCTGCGCGCAATTTCGCGGAAGTCGCGATCACCATCGACAATAGCGAACGGCTGGCGCCCTCAGGTTTCAACGATCAAGATCAGTTGGAGATTGTGCGGCGCATCACCCGCGATGCAGGTTCGGCCTATAAGGCCAACGGCAAAGAGATGCGTGCACGCGATGTGCAGATGCTGTTTGCCGATGCCTCGACCGGGTCCCATTCACCGGCATTGGTGCGCCAAGGGCAGATTGCCGAGCTGATCAATGCAAAGCCCAAGAACCGCCGCCGGATCTTGGAAGAGGCGGCGGGCATCTCGGGCCTTTATCAGCGCCGCCATGAGGCCGAGCTGAAGCTGAACGGCACCGAGCAGAACCTTTTGCGCGTCGATGACGTGGTTGAACAACTGGCGGCGCAATTGGTGCAATTGGCCCGTCAGGCCCGGCAAGCGGCCCGCTATCGCGAGATTGGTGAAGAACTGCGCCGGGCCGAGGGGATGTTGCTCTACCGGCGCTGGCGCGAGGCCGATCAGGCCCGTGCAGTCGCATCCGCCGATCTGACTGAACGCACAAGGCTTGCGGGGCAAGGCGAGGCTGCGGCAAGGGCTGCATCCAAAGCGCGGGCAGGGGCCGAGGATGCCTTGCCGCCCCTGCGCGAGGAAGAGGCGATCGCAGCGGCGGTCTTGCAACGGCTGATCGTGCAGCGCGACACCCTCAAAGATCAAGAAACCCGCGCCTTGCAACTGATCGACACGCTCAAAGGCCGGATCGAGCAATTGTCCAGCGATATGGAACGCGAAGCCGGGTTGAACCGCGATGCGGGTGAAACCATTGGCCGGCTTGAATGGGAACAGGGCCAGATCGCCAAGGCCAGCGAAGGCCATGACGCCCGGCTGGAAGCCGCCTCGGTCACAGCGGCAGAGGCTGCAAGCATATTGCAAGCGCGTGAGGCGTCACTGTCGGAACTGACGGAGGATGTGGCACGGCTCTCTGCGCGCCACCAATCGGCGCATCGGCTTTTGACCGACAATCGTGGCACATTAGAGAAAAGCGAAGCCGAAGCCGCCAAGGCACGGGCCGCGGCGGCGGGGGCCGAAACCGCGCTGGCCAAGGCATCGGATGATTTTGCAGTGTTCGAGGCCGCGCAAACAAAGGCGGTTGCAGCAGCGGAGGCCGCCGAAGAAGCCCTGCTAGGGGCTGATGAGGCGCGAAATGAGGTCCAAAACCGCGAATCCGAAGCCCGCGCCGCAAGGTCCGAGGCCGAGGGTGAAGCGGGCGCTTTGCGGGCCGAGGTGGCAGCCCTTGCGCGGCTGGTCGAACGCGAAGCGCAGTCGGGCAAGCAGTTGTTGGACCGGGTGCGGGTGGCGAAGGGCTATGAGGCGGCCTTGGGTGCGGCTTTGGCCGATGATCTGCGCGCGCCCGAAGTGGGGGCCGAAAAGGGCTCGGGCTGGGCCTTGCTTGCAAGCTACGGGCAGGCGCAAAGCTTGCCCGAAGGGGTGGTTGCCCTGTCCAATCATGTCACCGTGCCAGAGGTTCTGGCGCGGCGCATCGGGCAGATAGGCCTGGTCGATCAAAGCGACGGCGCGCGGCTGCAAGAGCAATTGAAACCCGGCCAGCGTCTGGTCAGCCTTGAAGGTGATGTCTGGCGCTGGGACGGCTTCCGCGCCGCTGCCGAAGATGCGCCGCAAGCCTCGGCCTTGCGGTTGCAGCAGCTAAACCGGCTGGTCGAACTTAAGCGCGATCTGGAGGATGTGGCCGCACGGGCCGAAGGCGCGCGCCAGGCGCATGAACATCTGACCAAGAAGCTGTCCGAGGCCACCGATGCCGACCGCGCCGCCCGCGAGGCGCGCCGCGAAGCCGACCGCCGCATGGCTGAAGCCAGCCGCAGCCTCAGCCGCGCAGAGGCAGACCGCTCTATCGCCGGGGGCAAGTTGGAAAGCGCGCGACTGGCCATGGCGCGCCACGAGGAAGAGGCGATGGGCGCGCGCGCAAGGCTGGCGGAAGCCGAAGCCGGTGTGGCAGCCTTGCCCGATCTTGCAGGCGCGCGCGCCGAGGTTGAAGATGTGAAAATGACGGTTGAGGCGGCGCGTATGGCAATGATGTCACGCCGCACCGGCCATGATGAGATCCGCCGTGAGGGCGAGGCACGGCTGAAGCGGCGCCAAGAGATCACCAAGGAAATATCGGGCTGGAAGCACCGGCTTGAGACGGCAGAAAAGCGCATCACCGAACTGACCGAGCGCCGCGAGGAAAGTGCGGCCGAGTTGAAAGAGGCCTCCGCCGCCCCGGCTGAAATCGCCGCCAAACGCGCCGAGCTTTCGGATGCGATAGAGACTGCCGAAACCCGGCGCGCCAAATCCGCCGACAGGCTGGCCGAGGCAGAAACCGCCCTTCGCACCGCCTCTGATAGCGAACGCGAAGCCGAACGGCTGGCATCGGAGGCCCGCGAGGCCCGCGCCCGCGCCGAGGCGCGCAGCGACGCCGCCCGCGAAACCCTGGCCTATGCAGCCGAACGCATCCGCGAAGAAACCGAGATGGACCCCGGCGCCCTTCTGGAAACCCTGAACGCCGATCCGGAAACCATGCCGGGGGCCGAGGCGCTTGACAATGATGTGAACCGCCTCAAGCGGCAGCGCGATGCGCTGGGCTCGGTCAATCTGCGCGCCGAGGAGGACGCCCGGGAAGTGCAGGTCGAACATGATGTTTTGGTCAGTGAAAAGGCCGATCTGGAAGAGGCGATCAAGAAGCTTCGCGCCGGGATCGCCGGGTTGAACCGCGAAGGGCGCGAACGGCTTTTGACCGCCTTTGAACAGGTCAACGAAAACTTCCGCCTGCTGTTCACCCATCTCTTCGGCGGCGGCGAGGCAAATCTTGTACTGGTCGAGTCGGACGACCCGCTGGAGGCGGGGCTAGAGATCATGTGCCAACCGCCGGGCAAGAAACTGGCGACCCTGTCTTTGCTGTCGGGCGGCGAGCAGACGCTGACGGCGCTTGCGCTGATCTTCGCGGTGTTCTTGGCCAACCCCGCGCCGATTTGTGTGCTGGATGAGGTCGACGCACCTTTGGACGATGCGAACGTCACGCGGTTTTGCGATTTGCTGGATGAAATGACGCGGCGCACGGACACGCGTTTCTTGATCATCACCCACCATGCGGTGACCATGGCCAGGATGGACCGTTTGTTCGGGGTGACCATGCAAGAGCAAGGTGTCAGCCAGCTTGTCAGCGTTGATCTGAAGCGCGCGGCCGCATTGGTTGCGTGAGAGCGCTTCGGTAAGATTTCAGTAGGTTTTCGGTAACGGCCGATTAATGGTTAATTGTTAGAACGAGTCGTGAACAAACGGCAAAGGATTCTACCATGAATGAGAGTATTTTCGTCGCAGCAATGATGGTTATTCTGGCTTTCGCCGGGGGCGAGCCTAGCCACGCGCAATCTGCAAAAGTCTGCAAGGTCAGCTCGGTCGCCAATTTCTTGTCATCTTGCTAAGATGCCAAAGGCGCGCGCTTGCCGTCACCGTTGGTCGCGCTTGCGCAATAGCTGCGGGTGTGACCGGGTGCACCACCGCTGGTCACAGGCCAAGCTGGCTGCGCAACACCCGACGCAAGATCTTTCCCGAAGCTGATTTGGGGATCGTCTCTACAAACCTGAAGCTACGAACCCGCTTGTAGGATGCCAAGCGGCCTTCAAGATGGCGCATAAGCTCAGCTTCGCTGAGGGCGGCACCGGCGGTGATGACGACGAAGGCCAAGGGCACTTCACCGGCTTCATCATCGTCAATACCGATCACTGCGGCATCTGCAACGGCTGGATGGGTCAGGATTTCCGCCTCAATTTCGGCCGGGGCGATCTGGAAGCCTTTGAACTTGATAAGCTCTTTCAACCGGTCGCGGATGTACAAGAACCCGTCCTTGTCAAAGCAGGCAATATCGCCGGTCTTCAGCCAGCCCTCATCATCAATGGTGCTGGCCGTGGCGGCTTCATTGTTCAGATAGCCCTTCATCACCTGCGGCCCGCTGATCCACAACTCTCCCTCTTCATCCGGGCCAAGATCGGCCCCGGTCACAACATCGACGATGCGACAAGATGTGCCCGCCACGGTCTGACCCGCAGAACCGGGCCTTACATCGGCCATGTGCATGATGTGGCTTGCAGGGCTCAGTTCGGTCATGCCGTAGGCTTGGGTCGTATGGCAGCCCAGCCTTTCGCCCACAGCAGCACTTAGATCTGCGCCCAAGGGGGCGGCGGCGGAATTCACCTGCCTGAGGCAAGAAAGATCGAACTGATCGACCATGGGATGTTTCGCAAGGGCGATGGCGACGGGCGGCACCAGCCAAAGCCGTTCGGCCCGGTGATCTTGGGTCATCTGCAAAAAGGTTTCAAGATCAAAGCGTTCCATGGTGACAAGGCGGGCCCCTGCGGCAAGATAGAGATGCAACAGGACTTCCAGCCCGTAGATATGGAAGAACGGCAAGAAGGCGGGCGTCACTTCGCCGGGTTTGATCTGCACCACCCCCTGACATTGATCGACATTCACCACAAGATTGCGATGGGTCAGCATCACGCCCTTGGGCAGGCCGGTCGTGCCCGAAGAATAGGGCAGGGCTGCGACATCCTCACCGGCATTTATCGGCGCTTGCTGCGCAAGTGGTGGCCCCATCAAGGATGACAACGGCGTGGCACCGGGCGCTGTCCCGATGACCACGATTTCGCGAACTGCGGTCCCTTCGATCGCGGCGCGCGCTGTCTCCAGCAAGGCGGGGACAGTCACCAAAAGCCCGGCCTTGGAATCCACAAGCTGATGATTCACCTCGCGCGCTGTATAGGCTGGGTTGACGGTGGTCACCGAGGCACCGGCCCAGGCCGCGCCATGAAAGACCGTGAAAAACTCAGGCACGTTGGGGGCCATCAGTGCCAGGCAATCGCCACGGCCAAACCCGCGTTCGACGAACCCGCCCGCCAGCGATTTGACCTCGGCGATCAGCTGGCCTGCGCTGATTTCTTGCCCGGTTGCGCCATTGATCAAAGCCACCGCGTCAGGGTCAGTCATCCCCTCGAAAATCCGCTCGGTGATGGAAATATCGCGCAGATCCACTGCACCGAACGGGCTCGTGAAAATCGTCATATGCTAGTCCCCAAGTTAACCATTGGCGTGGTTTTCAAGCGAGCCTAGCACATGAGCGTTGGTATGTAAGCCGAGGTGATCCGGTCAGCCCAGCAGCCCGGCGTGGCGCATTGCGGCGTCAATGCGGGCCTTGGTGCTGTCTGCCAAGGTGGTCAAAGGCAACCGCACCTCTTGCGCACAAAGGCCAAGCTTTGAAAGCCCGTATTTCGCCCCGACCAGACCGGGTTCAATGAAGATCGCCTCATGCAGGGGCATCAGGCGATCTTGATATTCCAACGCCTTGGCGTAGTCACCGGCAAGCGTCGCCTCTTGAAATTCGGCGCAAAGGCGCGGCGCCACATTGGCCGTGACCGAAATAGCGCCAACGCCGCCATGCGCGTTAAAGCCCAAAGCGGTGGCGTCTTCGCCGGACATCTGAACGAAATCAGGCCCGCAAGTGGCGCGCTGCTGGCTGACCCGCTCAATCTTGCCGGTGGCATCCTTGACGCCGACGATGCGCGGCAGTTTGGCCAGTTCGCCCATGGTTTCGGGCGTCATGTCGATCACGGAACGCGGCGGGATATTATAGATGATGATCGGCAGTTTGCAGCAATCATGCAAAGCGGTGAAATGCGCGATCAGCCCGCGTTGGGTGGGCTTGTTATAATATGGTGTCACCACAAGGGCGGCATCCGCGCCCGCCGCTTCGGCGTGGCGGATGAGGTCGATACCTTCGGCGGTATTGTTCGACCCGGCACCCGCGATGACCGGAACCCGCCCGGCTGCAGCTTTGACCACCTCATCTATCACAAGCCCATGTTCGGCATGGCTCAGCGTCGGGCTTTCGCCCGTGGTTCCCACAGGCACCAGCCCATGCGTGCCCTCGGCAATGTGCCACTCAACCAGTTTCTTGAGCGTATCGAGATCCAGTTCGCCGTTCTTAAACGGCGTCACCAGGGCAACATAGGACCCTTTGAACATGACACGCTCCTTTTGGTTTTGGGCAGACTCGCCCGATGAAATCGCGCGGAACCTATAGGCTGTTGCGGCTGTTGCCAAGTTTGTGTGTTGCGGCTGGCTGCAACGGCGTTAGAATCGACCGCAAAACAACAAAGCAGTGCCCAAATGATCCGCCAGATAGCCTTAGCCACGTCTTTGACGTTGGCCACATTTCTTGCGCCCGCTGCGCAAGCCGAAGATCCGCAGCTTTTGCAACGCGCCCTGGCACTCGCCGATGCGCGCGATTGGGATGGTGCGGGTGCCAAGGCCCGCGCGGCGGGCACGGTTTCGGCCGATATCGTTGAATGGCGCCGCTTGCGCGAGGGGGAGGGGCGCTTTGGCGACTACCTTGCCTTTGTGACCCGCCATCCCGATTGGCCCGGTATGCCCTATCTGCGCGAAATGGGCGAGGCCGCGATCACCTCGGCCGACAGCAAGGCCGACGTGATTGCCTACTTCAATGGCCTCGCACCACAGACCGGGGCGGGCAGTCTGGCGCTTGCACGGGCCTATTCCGCCAAGGGTGACCATCAAGCCGCCACCAATGAGGTGGTGCGCGGTTGGCGCAATCTGTCAATGGATGATGCTGATCACGCGGCCTTCATGGCCGAATACGGGCCTGCTTTGGGCGAACATCACGATGGGCGGGTGGCCGCGATGCTGACCGCGGGGTTGCTGCGCGACGCCAAGCGCATGCTGCCGCTTGCCAGCGCCAATACCCGTGCCGTGGCCATGGCGCGCATCGCCTTGCAAGCGCAAGCCGATGGTGTTGACGGGTTGGTCGCGGCAGTGCCTGCAAGCATGGCCGGATCAACCGGGCTGGCTTACGACCGGTTTCGCTGGCGTATCCGCAAGAACCTTTATGTCTCGGCCGGCGATCTGATGCTTGAACGCTCGGGCAGTGCGCAAAGCCTTGGCGATCCGGGCCGGTGGGCGGATTGGCGGCGCAGGCTGGCGCGCAAGGAGATGCGCGAAGGTGATGCGCGGCGTGCCTATCAGATGGCGGCAAAGCATCATCTGAAAACCGGCAGTGATTATGCCGATCTGGAATGGCTGGCGGGCTATATCGCCTTGCGAAAGCTGGGGGACGCCGAAACCGCGCTGACCCATTTCGACAGATTCGCGCGTTCGGTGAACGGCCCGATCAGCCTGTCGCGGGCCAGTTACTGGCGCGGCCGGGCGTTTGAGGCATTGGGGCGTGGGGGCGAGGCGCAGGCCGCCTATGCCGAAGGTGCACGCTATCAAACCGCGTTCTATGGGCTTTTGTCAGCCGAAAAAGTCGGCCTGCCGCTAAGCCCGGCGATGATCGGCGGCGAAAGTTACCCCGATTGGCGCGGTGCTTCATTTGCCAATTCCTCGGTCGTGGCTGCCGGGCGGGCGTTGATGGCGGCGGGGGATCACACGCTTGCCGCGCGGTTTTTGACCCATCTGGCCGAAGATCTTTCGGGCGAAGATATCGGGCGTTTGGCCGGAATGGCGCTGGAAGCCGGAGAGCCTTATGTGGCGCTCTCGCTGGCCAAGGATGCCGCCAACAAGGGCGTGATCTGGCCAAGCGCTTATTTTCCGCTGATCGGGGTGGAGCATCTGAAGCTGCCGGTGCGCACCGAATTGGCGCTGGCCATTGCCCGGCGCGAAAGCGAGTTTAACCCCGGTGTTGTGTCCCATGCCGGGGCGCGAGGGTTGATGCAGTTGATGCCCGGCACCGCCAAGATGATGGCGAAAGAGCTGGGCCTTGGTTATGACGGCGGCAAGCTGACGACTGATTGGAGTTATAATGCCCGGCTTGGGGCCGAATATCTGGCGGGGCTTGAGGCCGAATTCGGATCTTCGCCACTGCTGGTTGCCACCGGCTATAATGCGGGGCCGGGCCGTTCGCGCCGCTGGATCACGGAACTGGGCGATCCGCGTGCGGATGGCGTCGATCCGGTGGATTGGATCGAGGCGATACCCTTTCGCGAAACCCAGACCTATGTGATGCGGGTCGCGGAAAGCCTGCCGATCTACCGGGCACGTCTGTCAGGCCAGACCGCCCCCTTGCGTTTTTGGGAAGAGTTGAAGGGCCGCTGACCGCGACGGTTTGCCCCTTCGCTTTTCGGCCCGTGGCGCATAAGGTCGCGCTTGTCGTACAAGGGGAAGAAGATGGCCAAAGACCCGCTTTTCTTGATTGTTGTATTCGCCTGCCTGGCGGTGCTGGTGATCTTGATGTTCGGCATCGGGAGCTTCGGCAAAGGCGGCGACTTTAACCGCAAACACGCCAACCGCATTATGCGGTACCGGATTATCGCACAAGCGGTGGCCGTGGGGCTGATCTTGTTATTCGTTACATTGCGTGGAGGCTTTGGCGGCTGATGGTTGTTTTGAACAAGATTTACACCAAGACCGGTGATGCAGGTGAAACCGCCCTTGGCAATGGCGCGCGGGTGGTCAAACATTCAATACGGGTCACAGCTTACGGCACGGTGGATGAAACCAATGCGACTTTGGGCTTGGCACGGCTGCATTCCACGGGAGAGATGGACGCGGCCCTTGCGCGCATCCAAAACGATCTGTTCGATCTTGGTGCGGATCTGTGCCGCCCCGACCCCGGCCAAGACGCCGACGCGGGTTATCCGGTCTTGCGCATGGTTGCCGCTCAGGTCGCGCGATTGGAGGCCGAGATTGATGTGATGAACGCGGATCTTTCGCCTTTGCGCAGCTTCATCTTGCCCGGCGGCAGCCCGCTTGCGGCCCATCTGCATCTGTGCCGCACCGTATCGCGCAGGGCAGAGCGGCTGGTGGTTGAACTGGCCGCCGCTGAAGAAGTGGGCGAAGCGGCGGTCAAATACCTTAACCGCCTGTCGGACTGGTTCTTTGTTGCGGCACGTGTGGCCAATGATGGCGGCAAAGCCGATGTGCTTTGGGTGCCGGGTGCCAACCGCTAAGCAGGCTGCCAAAGCTGCACCGGGTTGCCTTCGGGGTCAAAAAAACGGGCAAAGTGGCCGTTGGGATAGGCTTCTGGGTCGCGTTCCACAGCGGTACCTGCGGCTTCGATCTGGGCAATCATCGCGTCCAGATTGCCGACCCGGAAATTGACCATGAACTGACGCGCCGGGTCGCCGAAATAATCGGTGTCAGCGGCAAAGGGCGCAAAAACCGTATCGCCGCCGTCTTGGCGCCAGGACGGCGTGTCATAATCGCTGGGCACCTTATCGACGCCAAGCACGCGGGCATACCAGTCTGCAAGGGCTTGCGGGTCTGTTGACCGGAAAAACAGCCCACCGATTCCAAGAACTTTTTCCATCCTGTCCAAGATTAGCGCATTTCTGTTTCGCAGGCCAAGCCCCCCCCTTTTGCGCCATGGTGAACGCTTCAGGTGCCCAATCAATCCAAAGCACGGCGTCGATACGACATCCTGCGTCGATTTTGCACTGTTCCCAATGGCGCAGAATCGCTAACAGGGCTGCGGAGCTTGTTTTTGCCGCCCTTTTCGGGGCGGCGTGGGATTTGAGGAGATGCACGCCGATGAAGGTTCTGGTGCCTGTGAAGCGGGTGATCGACTATAACGTGAAAGTTCGCGTCAAAGCGGATGGCAGCGGTGTTGATCTGGCCAACGTAAAAATGTCGATGAACCCCTTTGACGAGATTGCCGTTGAAGAGGCGATCCGCCTGAAAGAGGCCGGCAAGGTCGAAGAGATCGTCGTGGTCTCGATCGGCGTGAAGCAGGCGCAAGAAACCCTGCGCACCGCTTTGGCGATGGGCGCTGACCGCGCCATCTTGATCGAAGCCGCGTCAGATGTGCATGTCGATATTGAGCCTTTGGCCGTGGCCAAGCTTCTGGCGGCTGTCGTCAAGGAAGAAAACCCCGGTCTGGTGCTTTGCGGCAAGCAAGCCATCGACAATGACATGAACGCCACCGGCCAGATGCTTTCAGCCTTGCTTGGCTGGTCGCAGGCCACGTTCATTTCCGAACTGAACATTGATGGCGACAGCGCCACCGTGACCCGCGAGGTTGACGGCGGTTTGCAGACGATCAAGGTCAAGATGCCCGCCATCGTGACGGTTGATCTGCGCCTCAATGAACCACGCTATGCGTCTTTGCCGAACATCATGAAGGCCAAGAAAAAGCCTTTGGATGAAAAGACACCGGCCGATTACGGTGTTGATGTGGCGCCGCGTCTGACCATCGTGACAACCACCGAACCCGCAGGCCGCAAGGCTGGCGTCAAGGTCGGTTCGGTGGATGAGCTGATTGCAAAACTCAAAGACGAAGCGGGGGTGATCTGATGGCTGTTCTTCTTTTGGGCGAAGTCACCGATGGGCAGCTTTCGGTCGATGCCACCGCCAAGACGGTAACCGCCGCATTGAAACTGGGTGATGTGACCGTGCTTTGCGCCGGTGCCAAAGCCGCAGATGCGGCAGCCGAGGCGGCCAAGATTGCCGGTGTCAAAAAGGTGCTTTGCGCCGAAGATGCCTCTCTTGGTCACCGTTTGGCGGAACCGACTGCGGCGCTGATCGTGTCGCTTGCTGGTGATTACAGCCATATCGTCGCCCCGGCGACAACCGATGCCAAGAACGTACTGCCCCGCGTGGCGGCCTTGCTTGACGTCATGGTGATTTCCGATGTTTCCGGCGTTGTCGATGCCGATACGTTTGAACGCCCGATCTATGCCGGTAACGCCATTCAAACGGTGAAATCTGGCGATAAGATCAAGGTCGTGTCGATCCGTACCTCGACCTTCGATCCGGCTGCCATGGGTGGGTCGGCTTCGGTCGAAACCATCGGTGCTGCCGCCAATCCGGGCCTGTCGGAATGGCTGGAAGACAAGGTTGCCACCTCTGACCGTCCTGAGCTGACTTCGGCGGGTATCGTTGTGTCGGGTGGACGTGGTGTCGGATCGCAGTCGGACTTTGCGCTGATCGAAACGCTGGCCGACAAGCTGGGTGCTGCCGTCGGGGCCTCGCGTGCGGCTGTGGACAGCGGCTATGCGCCCAATGACTGGCAGGTCGGGCAAACCGGCAAGGTCGTCGCACCACAGCTTTACGTGGCCGTCGGCATCTCGGGCGCTATCCAGCACCTTGCCGGGATGAAGGACAGCAAAGTGATTGTCGCGATCAACAAAGATGAAGAGGCGCCGATCTTTCAGGTTGCCGATTATGGGCTGGTGGCGGATCTGTTCACCGCTGTGCCGGAATTGATCGAAAAGCTTTGATGCCTCCACGGGGCGGCGTTGCTGGCCCTGATCACGAATGACAAAAAGCCCGCCAGATTGGCGGGCTTTTTTTGGATCAAAGGTTGCGAAGAACAACCGGCCTTAGCGCGGCTGCAATTTCCTTATGCACACGCGGCCCAGGCATCTGTGCTGCAATCGGCGCATCAAGTGCCGGAAAAATCATCCCGTCAGTGCCAGCCCCGCGCGCGGCAGCACTTGGCCTGACCCGCACCATATCTGTGGCAAAGGGCTTGATTGCGTTGATCATTTCCTCGTCGATCAACAAAGGTTCAAGCCCCAGATCGTCACGCGATTGCCCGTCGGCATGATGATCGCCAATCCACAAAAGCACCGAATGCCCGACGATTTTTTGCAACAACAAGCGCATTCTGGCGACCCAGGCCGCCTTCAACTCCATCTCCAACACCGCAAATTTTTCCGGCGCCTGGGATTTGAGCGACAAAAGCATATGCCGGGTGAAGTGGAATTCGGTAAAATCCACCTCATTGAAAATGGTCTTCATCATCGCAGAGGCGCGCAAGAACCGATCATTGCGGCGTGGATGCACCGCATAAAACCGGTTGGACATATTATGCGCGCCCAAAAGCTGTACGACGGTCACCTGTGCCTTGTTGCACGCATCAATGATAACCGGCTCGTTCAAGAAAACATCGGCCCCGGCGTTCATGTAGCCAAAATTCACAACCTGTATCTCTATGCTTTGCTCCAACAACGCAGGGAAGGGCTCTGCGATATATTTGCCGTAGGTTTCCGACCCGCCCAGAACAGCACAATAGGCCGTGTTCAACCGGCGTCTGGGGCCGCGAAACAAAAGTTTTGAATGCCCGTAACGGCATGGAAAATAGTCCAGAGCTAAATCGCCCTGATATTCATAGGCCATGGTTCCCACCTTCTTTTTAGACTCACCCAAGGCCAATGTGCACGCCAAGCCTTGCCAAATGCCTAAAGCGAACAATTTAAGCATTGTCCGCCTTGGCGCATAACTCTTGCGCAAGGGGGAAGGGGGTGCATAAGGTCTTGTGAAAAGAAGCCAAGGAAGGTCAGGTCATGGATATCCAGTCGGTGGGCATCGTAGGTGCGGGGCAAATGGGCAATGGAATTGCGCATGTCTTTGCCATGGCGGGGTTTGACGTCTTGATGACCGACATCAACCAAGATGCCCTTGATAAGGCCGTGGCGCTGATTGACCGCAATCTTGACCGCCAGGTCAGCCGCGAAAAGATCACGCAAGAGGACCAGAAAACTGCAATGGCGCGTATCTCGACCACGCTGAAGCTGGCGGATCTTGGGCAATGCGATTTGATCATCGAGGCGGCGACAGAGCGTGAAACCGTAAAATCGGCGATATTCGAAGATCTTTTGCCACATCTGAAACCAACGACGATTTTGACCTCAAACACCTCGTCAATCTCGATCACCCGGCTGGCAAGCCGCACCGACCGGCCTGAAAAATTCATGGGGTTTCATTTCATGAATCCGGTGCCGGTGATGAAGCTGGTCGAATTAATTCGCGGCATTGCGACCGACGATCCGACCTATCAGGCGCTGTTGAAGGTTGTCGATAAGCTGGGCAAGACTGCCGCCAGCGCCGAGGACTTCCCGGCCTTCATCGTCAACCGCATCTTGATGCCGATGATCAATGAGGCAGTCTATACGCTTTACGAAGGCGTGGGGTCGGTCAAATCCATCGACGAATCGCT
>JBAUHP010000412.1:0-2194 GCA_049680345.1 Albidovulum sp.
GCGAACAGCGGCACCTTGTGCAGCGTCATGCCCGGTGCGCGCATGTTGAGGAATGTGGTGATCATGTTGATCGCGCCAAGGATCGACGACGCCCCCGAAAGGTGCACGGCAAACAGCGCCAGATCCATCGAATAGCCAGCCTCTAGCGTCGAGAGCGGCGGGTAAAGCACCCAGCCCACGCCCGATCCCATCTGGTCATTACCGCCCGGCGACAGCACCGAGGCCACCGCAAGCGAGGTGCCTGCGATGTAAAGCCAGAAGGACAGGTTGTTCATTCGCGGGAAGGCCATGTCCGGTGCGCCGATTTGCAAGGGCATGAAATAATTGCCAAAACCGCCGAAAAGTGCAGGGATAACCACGAAGAACATCATCAAGATGCCATGCGCGGTGATCAACACGTTCCACAAATGGCCGTTTGGTGTACAGACCTCTCCGGAATCTATCAGGCGCGCGCCCTCAAGACACATATACTGAACCTCGGGGTTCATCAGCTCCATCCGCATATAGACGGTGAAGGCTACCGAGACGAAGCCCACGGCCGCAGCCGCGAAAAGATAAAGGATACCGATATCCTTGTGGTTCGTGGACATGAACCACCGGGTAAAGAACCCGGGGTGGCCATGTTCATCGTGGCCATGAACGGCTGCGTCGGCCATGCTGCTCTCCTATTCCATAGGCAATGCGCGCGGTTCGTCCCCACGCGCGGCTCTGGCCACCGTAATAGTTGGGAGAATTGCGATGGGCAATCACAGAAGCTGGGGTCGAGTAGGATAAATTGCCTCACCCAACCCCAATTTGGGCCTTATTGAACGACAGATGCCAGAAAGGCCGCGATGTCTTCGCCACCTTTGTCCAGTTTGAACACCATTTTTGACCGGCCAGAGGAATCGGTGACGCGGTCTTTCAGGAATGCGCTTGGATCGGCCAGATAGCCCACGAAGGCAGCCTCATCCCAGACCAGGCCGGTGGCTGCGGCTTCTTTCATCAAGTCACTATAGTTGAAATCGGTTGATGCTGCGGCCCGGTCCATGACGCCGTATAGATTGGGGCCGGTTTTGCCGCCTTTGTAGATAACGCTGCCATCATCCGCGATGATCGAATGACAGGCTTTGCATTTCTTGAAGTTGCTTTCGCCCAAGGCGGCATCGCCTGCGGCAAGGGCGGGGCTGGTAAGTGACATGGCGATGATCGCCGCGAGACATCTCAATTGCATTGCTTCTCCTGAGTCTGAGCGTGACGGTTTGTTGGGCGCCGGGGGGCGGGGGTACCTTGGCGTGAAGTGTAGCGGATAGATTTGCCATAGATCAAATGCTGCGGGCGGGTGGCCGATAAAATCCCTTGATATCTTGGCGGCGCTTGTGGTTCATTTTGAGGGAACAATTGGAAATTGAATGATGATACGACTTGGGACGAAGATATGCGCGGTTGCACTTGTTCTTGCTGCCGGAGCGGCGCAGGCGCAGTCCAGTGCCAGCAGTGTCGCCGCGAACATGCAAAGCTGGCGCGATGCCTGCGGTGACCCCAATCCCGATCTGGCCTTGGGGTATCTGATCGAAGCGGTGGCAACCAATAGTATAGATGTGAGGAAAGCCTGTCTGCGTCAGGTTCTGGCCTCTGACAATGTCGATCTTCGCAGCTCGGCGCTGCGCGTCATCATCGCGTCACTTCCCGTCATCCGGTTTCGGCTGAAAGAGCCGGATGCCGCCGCGAAGATGTCCAACAATGACACATGGTTGCAGCAATCAATTGTCACGGGGTTGGTATTTCGGGCGGCAAACGGCAGTGCCGAAACCGGCACCGCCACCTGGTATCCGTTGATTGCGAAGCCTGAACCCGATGAAGAGCTTAAGGGGACCGTTACAGTCCTTGGATCAGGTGTGATCTGGGCAGGCAGAGTGCAATATTCGAACATCCGCGATGATTGCAAGCTGGTGGCTGAGCTGGGTGCGGATACCTTGCTGGAGGGGCATTTTCAATGCGGGATTGGCAATACATTCCCGGTTTTCGCAAATCTGCTGGACTGAGGTCGGTTTTCCGGGCGGCCAAGTGAAAAGCGAATTGCGCGAGGCTTAATCAATCACGATCTGCGACAGGCCGACCCACCCACCTTTGGGCGATATGCGCAACCGCAGTTCGCGCGGGATGGGGCGGTTGACGCGGCAACCACCCGCACCGCCGGGCCCTATGGGGCACG
>JBAUHP010000413.1:0-2913 GCA_049680345.1 Albidovulum sp.
TCATAGGCCGGCCCCATCGGCAAGCGCCACGCCCCCTCGCCCTCGGCTTCCGCAGCTTTCAGGAAAGCCGCACAAAGCTTGTCGTCATTTGAAAATACACCAGCGTTTTCATGGCCCAAAGCCACGATCATCGCGCCGGTCAAGGTGGCCAGATTGATCATGCCGGTCGGTTTGAAGCGCTCTTGCGCATACCAAAGCACATCGGCCAGCACCATGCGCCCTTCGGCATCGGTGTTGATCACCTCGATCGTGTCGCCCTTCATTGAGCGTACCACATCACCGGGGCGTTGGGCGCGCCCGTCGGGCATATTCTCGACAATACCGACAAGCCCCACGACATTGGCCTTGGCCTTGCGCAGGGCCAAGGTCCGCATCACCCCCGCCACAACCCCGGCGCCGCCCATATCCATGGTCATTTCCTCCATACCCGCCGCAGGCTTGATCGAAATCCCGCCGGTATCGAAAACCACGCCTTTGCCGACCAGCGCAAAAGGTGGCTCATCCTTCTTGCCGCCGTTCCACTTCATGATCACAACCTTCGAAGGGCTTTCCGACCCCAGCCCCACGGCCACCAATGCCCGCATGCCAAGCTTTTCCAACTCGGCCTCTTCAAGGATCTCAACTTCAAGCCCCAGCTCTTGCATGGCGCCAAGCCGTGCGGCGAAATCGCTGGTGGTCAGCACATTGGCAGGCTCATTGATCAGATCACGGGTGAACAAGACCCCATCGGCAACCGCCGCCATTGGTGCGGCTTCGGCGGCCAGCGTCTCGGGGCCGTCGGAAAAGAACCGCACCGCACCTTTGACGGGCTGTTCCCCGGTCCGGTAGGTCGCAAAATCATAGGCCCGCAGCGCCAGCCCGAACGACACTTCCGCCGCTTGCCGGTGGCCGCCTGACAAAACCAATACACCCGATGCCCCCAAAGCCTTGGCAATGGACGCGCCGGCCTTGCGCGCCTCGGCCGCAGTACTTTTGACGTCAAGCTTCACCAGCTGCACCGCTTCCGCGCTCAGCCCCGCAGGCCAGGCCAGATCCATCGCATCCCCGATGGCCATCTTTTCCCAGGCCGCACTGGCCAGCGCGCGCTTCAAGGCGCCGCGCGACGCACGGTCAAGCCGCGATGCCGCCCCGCGCAGCTTGCAGTCCACCCCGACCAGAACCGCGATGCGTCCGGTTTCGGCAAGCATTGCGTCAACATCGGTTGCGTGAAAGTGAATCTCGATAGGTCCTGGCATGGCTTTCTCCGGCTTGGTTTCGCCGGACCCTACCGGCCAGTGCCCGGTTTGGCCAGATATGAGTTTTCCCCGGCCGCGCTTTGGTCTAGGGATAGTCAAAACAAGAAAAGGCGGGGGCCAAAGCGGGCATGTCAAAATTCGACAGATACATGCTTTCGCAGCTGATGATGTTCTTCGGCTTCTTCGCGCTTGTCTTGGTTTCCATCTACTGGGTCAACAGCGCCGTGCGGCTGTTTGACCGGCTGATCTCCGATGGCCAGTCGGTCTGGGTGTTCTTGGAGATGACGGCATTGACACTACCCAATGTCATCCGCCTGATGCTGCCCATTGCGGCATTCGTGGCCGCCGTCTATGCAACCAGCCGCATGGCCTCGGAAAGCGAATTGGTGGTGATGCAATCCACCGGCTTTTCGCCCCTGCGCATGGCGCGCCCGGTGATAACATTCGGGCTGATCGTCGCGCTGATGATCTCGGCCCTTGCGCATTTTCTGGTTCCCGCCGCCCGCACCCGGCTGAATGAGCGTAACGCCGAGATAACCGCAAACGTGTCATCCAAACTGCTGAACGAGGGCCGGTTTTTGCACCCGGCCGATGGGCTGACGCTTTACATCCGCGCAATTCTGGCCACGGGCGAGCTGACGGATATCTATCTGGTCGACGCCCGCACCCCCACCAATGTCGCCACCTATACCGCCAAGCGCGCCTTCTTGGTCAAGACCAACAGCGGGCCGAAACTGGTGATGTTCGACGGCATGGCGCAGGCCCTCAAAAAGCCGCAGGCCGAACTTTCGGTAACGCGCTTTGCGGATTTCACCTATGATATCGGGGCGCTGATGGCCGCGCGTGGCCCGCGTTATCCATCCTTGAACGAACGCCCGACCAGCGCGCTGTTGTGGCCCTCGGAAGAACTTTTGCGCCAAACCGGTGCCAGCCGTGCAGCCGCGATATTTGAAGGGCACGACCGGATGGCAAAGCCGCTTTTGGCAATGGCCGCAGCCCTGATCGGTTTCGCCGCCATGCTGACCGGCGGCTTTACCCGCTTTGGGCTTTGGCGACAGATATCGCTGGCATCTGCCTTGCTGGTCTTGCTGTTTTTCGGCTCAAACCTCACCGACAAGATCGCGGCAAGGGACGAATCCCTTGTGGCCCTTGCCTATGCGCCGGCGGCCTTCGGCACCGCCCTTGCCCTTGCCATGCTGGTCTGGACAATGCGGCGACGCCGCCCGCCGCGCCTTCTTGGCGCGGCCCCCAAGGCGGTGGCCGCATGACCCTGTCGCTTTATATCGCCCGGCGCTTCTTGCAGACGTTCTTGATTATCTTCGCGGGTTTCTTCGCGCTGCTTTACCTTGTCGATATGATCGAACAGGTACGCCGCTCTGGCTCTGACAATTACAGCGTGGCCACGGCGGCCAAACTATCGCTCTTGCATACGCCGGGGTCGGTTTACGGGATCTTGCCGCTGATCATGGTGCTGGCCGCAATTGCGCTTTTCTTGCGGCTTGCACGCAGCTCGGAACTGGTCGCCACCCGCGCGGCGGGGCGCTCGGCCCTGCGCACGCTTCTTGCCCCCGTTACGGCCGCTTTGGCCATCGGGGCGATTGCCGTGGCGGTGATGAACCCCTTGGTCGCGGCCACCTCCAAACGCTATGAAACGCTTTCGGCGCAATTGTCCGGCGGA
>JBAUHP010000414.1:0-5004 GCA_049680345.1 Albidovulum sp.
CTGGCCCCCAGCAAAACTTCGTAAAGCCCGGTGAACCACCCGCGCAGCGGCTCGAACCCATGTTCGGTGCCGACGGCGAAAACCATGGTCTGCAAAGCCTCCGCATCCAGCCCGCCATCCCAGATCTTCAGCCGCCCGGCCAGATCTTCCATCGCCGCGCGTTCTTGATCCGACGGCAGACGGAACACGCGCGTTGGTGCGACAAAGTCGTTGAAATAGCGCAAGGCAAACCCCGCCGCCTGATCCATCTGCGGATTGGCCTCGGGCGACGCATCCGGCGCATAGCGCTTGATAAAGCCCCAAAGCCCCGATTTATCCTTGGCCCCCGCCACCGAGGCCAGATTCAGCAGCATCGCAAACGGCACGACCATATCCGACACCGGCGGCTGGCCACGGTGCAGATGCCAGACCGGATTGGCCAATTGCTGATCAATCGTCTGGGTCGGGAAGGCCCGCAACTGCTGATGATATTCATCCACCGCTTTGGGGATCACATCGAAATGCATCCGCTTGGCGGTCTTGGGCTTTTGGTACATGAAATAGCCCAAGGATTCCGTCGCGGCATAGCTCAGCCATTCATCAATGGTCAGCCCATTGCCCTTGGACTTTGAGATTTTCTGACCACTTTCATCCAAAAATAGCTCATAAATGAAATGCTCAGGCGCGCGGCCCCCCAAGGCCTCGCAGATCCCGTCATAGATCGGCGTGTTGGTGGAATGATCCTTGCCGTACATCTCAAAATCAACGTCCAGTGCCGCCCAGCGCGCGCCGAAATCCGGCTTCCACTGCAGCTTTACATTGCCACCCGTGACAGGCAGCGTCCATTCGCGCCCGTCTTCGTCATCGAAAGTGATGGTGCCGTCCTTGGCATTCACCTCTTTCATCGGCACATACATCACCCGGCCGGTTTCAGGATGGATCGGCAAGAAGCACGAATAGGTCTGCTGACGCTCTTCGCGCAGTGACGCCAGCATGATCTTCATCACCGCATCATACCGCTCGCAGCAGCGCAGCAAAATCTCATCAAAGCGGCCCGATTTGTAAAATTCCGTGGCCGAGATGAATTCATACTCAAACCCGAACGTATCCAGAAAGCGCCGCAACATGGCGTTGTTATGGGCCCCAAAACTGTCGTATTCACCAAACGGATCGGGAACCGAGGTCAGCGGCCTTTGCAGGTTTTCATGCATCATCTCTTGCTGCGGCACATTCTCGGGCACCTTGCGCATGCCGTCCACATCATCGGAAAAGCAGATCAACCGTGTCGGGATCTCGGAAATAATCTCAAACGCCCGGCGGATCATTGTGGTACGCTGCACCTCGCCAAAGGTGCCGATATGCGGCAAACCGCTTGGCCCGTAACCCGTCTCGAACAACACGTAACCCTTCTCGGGCGCCTTGTTTTCATAGCGTTTAAGCACGCGGCGCGCTTCCTCGAAAGGCCAGGCTTTGGAGTTCATGGCAGCATCGCGCAGATTGGTCATCGCATCACACTTTTATTGAAGGACGGCATCCTATATGCCGCAAGTCCCGGTTCCTATTGAACATGCGCTCCAAGGTCAATATTTTCACCGCCAAAGCCATAAGGAATAAGCACTTGTCCCAAACCCTGCCCGCCTTCACCGCCCAAGATGCACTTGTCGCCATCATGGTCACCGTATCGGTCTCGGATGAGGCGATCCGCACGTCAGAGCTCTTGGCAATCGAACGGCAGGTCAATCACCTGCCGATCTTCGCCAACTACAGTTTTGACAATGTCAAAGAGGTGTCCCAAACCGTCTACCGGATGATGAGCGAAGAAGACGGCCTTGATACCTTGTTCGCCATGGTCCGCGAAGCCCTTCCCGAGCGGCTTCATGAAACGGCTTACGCGCTGGCCTGCGATGTTGCCGCCGCCGACGGCGCGCTGGGTCAAAGCGAATTGCGTCTGCTCGAAGAGGTCCGGGATGAGCTGACGATCGACCGCCTTCACGCCGCCGCCATCGAACGCGGCGCCCGCGCGCGTCACCTGACGCTTTAAGAATCTCGGCCCTGTCCAAACCATCTGCCTGACCCAAGCGGCACGGCCGTCGCATTTAGCTTGACGCGCAGCGGCCTTGGCCGTCACCATCAGCAGCGCTGCGGCTTCTTGCGGTTTTTACGTCTCGCGCGCAGATGGTTCGCTTTACAATCAGGCGTCCAAGGTCATCTACACCCGGGTCAACCAGACCTCGGTGATCACCATGGCATCCGATTACCGCGGCCCCGCCGCCGATTTCGCCATGCTGGTGCCCGCGCCCTTGGTGTGAAGCTCCTCGCCGAATATGCGGTCGGATCATATGACATGGTGATGTTGTCGGCCAAACAGTCCAACGGACTGGTGACTTGGCTGAAGGGCGAAGGCTACAAGCTTCCCGACGGCGCCGAAGCTGCGGTGTCAGGCTATGTAGACATGGGAATGAAGTTCTTCGTCGCCCGCGTCAACCTTAGCCGCCATGCCGCCGATACCGCGCAAAAGCTTGAGCCGTTGCAACTCTCCTTCCGCTCAACCGATTTCATGCGGCCCTTGCAGCTGGGCAAACTCAACGGCGACGGCCCGCAAGATCTGATGTTTCGTGAAACCAAGGACCGCGACAGCTTTCAGGGCCGCTACATCATGAACCATCCGTTCGATGGCGAAATCACCTGCCCCGAAGCCAAGCAATATGTCGCATCCCTGCGCCAGCGCCTGAAAGATGAAGCGGCATTGCTGCGCAAGCTGACCGGCTGGCGCCAAAAAGAGATCCGTCGCAACATCCTTGCAACCACACCCGCAGGTTATCACTGATTGGCGGCAAACGCTTTTGGACCTGCGCTCAGGCCCAGCTTTGCAACAACTGCAACTGCAACTTTCGCGCCGTCCTGACCCAGGTTTTCAGCCCCGGCGGGTTTTCCCTTTGCCCGGCGGGCACCGCATCGCGCCTTGCCGGATCGCCCGAAAAGATCGCAAAAACCCGGGCCTCGCCCTGCGCCGTCACCATGTACCCCGCCAGCGCCGAGACGAAATTCAACGTGCCGGTCTTGGCCACCACATGCTGCGGCAACGCCCCCGACCCCAGCCCTTTGGCATCCTTGAAGCGCACCTCTTTCATCAACCCTTCCAGCCCCAGCCCCGGCCCCACTGTTGCCAAAGCCGCCACCATATCCGCCGCCGTCACCCGCGACGCGCCACCAAGCCCGGAATGATCGACAAAGCGCATCCCGCCCTTGCCGGTCCGCTCGCTCAGCCAGCGGCCCATTTCCGCAGCCGAGGTCCGATGCGCCACCGCCCCGCGCCGCAAGGACGCCGCCATCCCCACGGCCTCTGCGGTCATATTGTTGGAATATTTCATCATCGCGCGCAAAATCACCGGCAAATCCGCGCTGTGATGCTGGGCCAAAGCCCGCGCTTCGGGCAACCGATCCAGAACCTCTGGCGCGGGCAGGGCCAGCCCTTCGGCGCGCACCAAAGTCTGAAACACATCGCCTGCATAAAGATCAGGGCGCCTGACCGGCAACCAGCGGCTGCCGCCCTTGCCCAGCGCCGTCCTCGCAACCGTCCAATCCTCGACCCTGCCGTTTTGCCGGTAGGTATAAACCGGCAGATCCCGCGCCACGACCTGCATCCGCGCCGAATAGACCTGCGGGGCAAAGCGTTCGGCACGCGCGTCAAACCCCACCTCATATCCGCCCTGCCCACGTTGCCAGACGAAATTCACCCGGTTGAAATTAAGGTTCAGCCCCGACACCGACGGATTATAGCCCAGCCAATCCGGCTGCCCCCGGTCAATCGCCTCCACATAGGGCAAGGCCCCCGCCCATACGTAAAACCGCCCCGAAACCGCCCTTACCCCCGCCTTGACCAGCGCTTTGGCCAGATCGCCCAGATCATCGGTGCTCAGCGTCGGATCGCCGCCGCCCGCCAAGATCAGATCGCCCTCGACCCGCCCGCCAGTCACCGGCCCGGTCGCCAGAACCCTTGTGGCAAAGCGGTAACCGGGGCCAAGCTGGGCCAATGCGTAAAGTGCGGTGATCGCCTTGGCGGTCGAGGCAGGCGGCATCGCCAGATCAGGCTTGCGCGCCGCCAAGACCTTGCCGCTTTTCATATCAGCCAGAACGAAACTTACCTCCCCGCCAAGTTTGGCGGCTGAAACCAGCGCCTCGGCGGAGGGCCCCGCCAAAGCCGGGGCGGCAAGGCCAGTGGGGCGCAGCTGCGGGCGCAAGGACGCCAAGGGCGCTTCGGCAAGGGCCTGACTTGCAAAACCCGCCGCCAGCCCGATCAACGCACCCCGCCGTGTCAGCCCCGTCATGTGCCACCTCCCTTACTGCCGCGCCAATCGCCCCTTGCCCTGATATCGGATGATGACAGATCGTTCAGCGGCATGTCCAGAAATGTCCAGGCAGGTGCGGCCAGCCGCGCCAAAATTGTTGCAGCCTCGGCAGGCACGCGAAAGCGCGCATATTCCTCCGCCGCCCGCGCGCCCCGCGCCTCAAGCCGCGTCCCGGGCCGCGCCAGAACCGCAATCGGCACATGGGTCATGATCCATTCCCACCTCTGCCAATGGTGAAACTGCGCCAGATTGTCAGCCCCCATCAGCCACACAAACCGCACCCCCGGATAAATCGCCATCAAGCGTTCCAGCGTCTGCGCCGTGTACCTTGTCCCCAACCGCGCTTCGACATCCGATACCACAACCCGCGGATGATCCATCACCACCTTGGCCCGCGCCATACGTTCGGCCAGCGGCGCCGGAGGGTTCGGCTTCAGCGGATTGCCCGGCGACACCAGCCACCACACCCGATCCAGCCCCAACCGCTTAAGCGCCTCACGCGTCAAATGCACATGCCCCGCATGCGCCGGGTCGAACGAGCCGCCCAACAGACCGATGGTCATGCCGGGATAGGCAAGAGGATAGGAAAGTCTGGTCAATTTCAGCGGTTCCCCGTTTGGCATCTGATGCGATTTGAACATAGCCGCCCTTGGCTTACCATGCCCTTTGCTGAAAC
>JBAUHP010000415.1:0-1722 GCA_049680345.1 Albidovulum sp.
GCGCCTCAAGTATGCCGCCGATCTTGTCGTCGAGATAAGAGATATTGGCGAAATAGGCCCGGCGGGATTTGCGGATATCGTCTTCGGTTATGTTGAAATTCTTCCAGTCATTGGCATCGAAGATGCGCTTTGAATGGGCATCGTGGTCTTCGTATTCCATCGCGGGGATTTCCGGCAAAAGATGATCGCAATCTTCATAGATATCCCAGTATTTCTTGCGGGCCACATAGGGGTCGTGCGGATGCGTGAAGCTTGCCGTCAGGCACCATGGCCGCGCATCCAGCCCGCGCGCGAAGTCATAGACCTTGGCTGTCGCATGATGCGCAACCTCGTCGTCATATTCCATCTGGTTGGTGATTTCAGCCACACCGGCGCCGGTGACCGAGCCCATATTGTGATACCACCAGTCAATGCGTTCTCCCGGCTTGCGGTAATCGGGGGTCCAGCCGAAATCGGCGGGGTAGATGTCGGTGGTCAGGCGTTCTTCGAACCCGTGCATCTGATCGGGGCCGACGAAATGCATCTTGCCCGACAGGCAGGTCTGATAGCCCGCGCGCCGCAGGTGATGGGCATAGGTCGGGATGTCCGAGGCAAACTCTGCCGCATTGTCATAGACCCGCGTGCGTGATGGCAACTGGCCGGTCATGAAAGACGCGCGCCCCGGCGCGCAAAGTGGCGAGGCGGTATAGGCATTGGCAAAGCGCACCGACCGCGCCGCCAGCCTTTTGAGGTTCGGTGCATGCAGCCATTTCGCCGGGCCATCGGGAAAGAGCGTGCCGTTCAACTGATCGACCATGAGGATCAAGATATTGGGGCTGGGCATGCGATCTTTTCCTTCGGGTTTGATGTCTATCTGCTGGTTGCAGATTTCAGTTACATCTGTTCGTAATGCCTGCACAAGAAGCGTTCAGATCAGGTCCAGGATCTGCCGGGAGGGGCGATGACAGAGGAATTTCCATTCAAGGTGCGCGAGACGCCCGATCTTGGCATCGTGCTTGCCGATGGCACAAGGCTTTCGGCGCGGGTCTGGATGCCTGAAGGGGCGGGGCCATTTCCGGCAGTGCTTGAATATCTGCCCTACCGCAAACGCGACGGTACTGTGGTGCGCGATGCGCTGACCCATCCCTATTTCGCCGGGCACGGCTATGCATGCTTGCGCGTTGATATTCGCGGCACTGGTGACAGCGAAAGCCTGATGGAGGATGAATATTCCGCGCAAGAACTTTTTGATGCGGTTGAGGTGATCAACTGGATCGCCGCGCAAAGCTGGTCGAATGGCCGCGTCGGCATGATGGGGATCAGTTGGGGCGGCTTTAACGGGCTGCAGGTGGCAGCCCTTCAGCCCGAACCCTTGAAGGCGATCATCACGCTTTGTTCAACGGTGGATCGATACGCAGATGACATTCACTACAAGGGCGGCTGCTTGTTGAATGAAAACCTTGGCTGGGGGGCGACGATGTGGGCCTATTCGTCGCGCCCGCCGGATCCCGCCTTGCGGCAAGGCTGGTTCGAGATGTGGAAAGAACGGCTGGAGGCCGAGCCATTCTTGCCCGCAACCTGGCTGCGCCATCAGCGCCGGGATGCGTATTGGAAGCACGGATCGATCTGCGAGGATTATGCGGCGATCAAGGCGGCGGTTCTGGCCGTTGGCGGCTGGGGCGATGCCTATAAGAACGCCGTGCCGCAATTGGTTGAGAACATCCAAGCGCCGGTGAAAGGCAT
>JBAUHP010000416.1:0-3964 GCA_049680345.1 Albidovulum sp.
TAGATGACGTGAAAGATCAGATGGATCGGGTGTGAGGCGACGACCCAATGGATGGCCAAGCTTGAAAGATACAAGAAATGTTCGACCGGATGCATGGAAAAGCCCGACCATGGCCCGATACTGACATTGCGGTGGTGCAAGGAATGCACGAAGCGGTACAGCACCGGCACATGCAAAAGCCGGTGCACCCAATAGAAATGGAAAGCCGACCAGATCGGCAGCAAGATCAGCGCCAGAACAAACCAGACGGGGTTTTGGGCGAAGGTGATTGTGGGCGCATAGCCATTGGCCATCAGCCACATGGTCAGCACCTGAAACCCGCTGAGCTGGGCAACACCGCTGGTCAGTGACCAGAACATATTGTCATGAACCTGATTTGAGAAATCCCAAAGCTTGTTGCCCCTGGCCTGATCACGGTGATCGAATTTGAGCTTTTTGCCCTGACCGCGCCGCATATAGAAATACCAGTGCAGCCCACCTGCAACCGCGATCATTATCGCCATATTGATCGCCCAGACCTGCGCGATCCATCCGAAGGCAAAGCTTGTCGCAGCCTCTAGCGGCGGATATGCGAAGGCCCATAATGCGACGGCGATCAACACCATCATCACCCGTTCGCTGAGCGTCAGCCAGTTGCGGGCGAACCAGCGCGCCAAGAACCCCGGATTGGGCGGCCAGCGAAAGATCGACGGATCTTGCAGCGGCAGTTCGGGGTGATAGTTCCAGTCGCGGCTTACCGGTGGCTCGTCAATCTGGCGCATGGGCTATCTCTTGGCTGTGGGTGCACGGGTGCAGGCAAGAAATGATCACCACATTTTCGCCGGTTTGGCGACTGTAATTTATTCGCTTCCCTTGGGGTGTCCCGGGGCCAAGACGGTGGCGATTTTGGCCGGGGGGGCAAGCACCCTTTCGCCGAGGCGCCAAATAGGTCACTAATCGCGAAGGCCCGATTGGCCATTAAGGAGAATTCATGCCCGAACCCCGCGCCCCCAGACTTGCTGTCTTGATTGATGCCGATAACGTGCCCGCAGGCTACGCCGAGGCAATATTTGAAGAGATTGCAGCCTTGGGCGAGGCCAGCGTCCGGCGTATCTATGGCGATTGGTCGGCCCCGCGGCTGGCCGGTTGGGCGCGCAAAGTGGCCGCCCTTGGGTTGGTCGCCGATCAGCAGTTTTCCAACACAAGGGGCAAGAATGCCAGCGATATCGGTCTGGTGATTGCGGCGATTGATTTCTTGCATTCGGGTCTGTTTGACGGCTTTGTTCTGGTGTCATCCGACAGCGATTTCACCCGGCTTGCGGCGCGCATCCGCGAACAGGGGCTTGATGTTTACGGCATCGGCGAAAAGAAAACCCCTGAGGCCTTTCGCATGGCCTGCAAGCGCTTCATCTATGTTGAAAACCTAGGCTCGGAGGAGGCGAAAGCCGAACCGTCAAACGGCCGCGCGCCTGAGGTGGCCCCCGAGATGGCCCCCGAACCCCAGCCGCGCAGCACCAAAGAGGCACCGGCCAAGGCCATTCCGCTGATCATTGCCGCGATGCGTGCGATTGATCCTGAGGGGGAGTGGTATTCGCTGGGCCAGATCGGCCAATATATCACCCAAGCCAACCCCGATTTCGATACCCGCACCTATGGCAGCGCCAAGCTGTCGGATCTGGTCCGCAAGATCAGCCGGTTTGAGGTAAAGACCGGGCCGGGCGGGCAGTTGCTTGCCCGCGACGTTGCCTGACGCGCGCGGCCTTGTGACGCTTGCAGCCGGGGCCGAACCGCCCTAACTTGGAATCATTCCAGACTGGAGAATGTCATGATCCCTGGCTTTGCTTCCCGTCGCCGCTTTGCTGACCTGTCAGAGCAAGAAATTCTGGCATTGGCGATTTCATCGGAAGAAGATGATGCGCGTATCTACAGATCCTACAGCGAACGGCTGCGGGCGGATTACCCGGCCTCGGCCGAGGTCTTCACCGCTATGGCGGCTGAAGAAGACCGCCACCGCCATTGGCTGATTGAACGCTACCGCGCCCGCTTTGGCGAGGTGATCCCCTTGATCCGGCGCGAACATGTTGCGGGCTTTTACGCCCGCCGTCCGGTCTGGCTGGTTGAGAACTTGTCGCTGGAACGGATGCGCGCCGAAGCAGAAGCGATGGAGCATGATGCAGCGGCGTTTTATCAGCGCGCGGCGGCCCATACCCAAGATGCCGCAACCCGCAAGTTGTTGGGCGATCTGGCTGCGGCCGAGGCCCGGCACGAAGTAAAGGCGGGCGAATTATCCCAAAAGCATCTGGGCGAAGACGAACGCAATGATGAGGACCGCGCCGCCCACCGCCAGTTCATACTGACCTGGGTGCAACCGGGTCTGGCGGGGCTGATGGATGGCTCGGTCTCTACCCTTGCGCCGATCTTTGCCACGGCCTTTGCGACGCAAGACACCTGGACAACCTTTCTGGTCGGGCTTGCCGCATCGGTCGGCGCGGGCATTTCGATGGGCTTTACCGAAGCCGCGCATGATGACGGCGTGCTGTCGGGGCGCGGGTCGCCCTATAAGCGCGGCGTGGCCAGCGGTGTGATGACAATGCTGGGCGGGCTTGGCCATGCCTTGCCCTATCTGATCCCCGATTTTTGGGTGGCAACCACGATTGCGATGATCGTCGTCTTTGTTGAACTTTGGGCGATTGCATGGATTCAGAACCGCTATATGGAAACCCCGTTCTTACGCGCCGCCTTTCAGGTGGTTTTGGGCGGGGCTTTGGTTTTTGCGGCTGGCGTCTTGATCGGCGGCGGTTAAAATCAGGGCCAAACCGCCACGGAGGGCCCGATGTATTCCCGCGATCAAGTCAGTTACCAACCTTTGCCCCTGCCCGATCGGGTAACTTTGGGCGATGCGGCAGCGCTTAATGCGTCGGCTGGGTTCTTGGCCTATATGCGCAAACGCCATTCGGTGCGCGATTTTCGCCCCGACCCGGTGCCCGAAGCGGTAATCGCCGCTTGTGTGGCCACCGCAGGCACAGCCCCTTCGGGGGCCAATCACCAGCCGTGGCATTTCGTTGCAATCGCTGACCCGGCGATGAAGGCCAAGATACGCGCAGCGGCCGAGGGCGAGGAGCAGGCGTTTTACGATGGCGGCGCAGGCGATGAATGGCTCAAGGCGCTGGAACCTATCGGGACGGGGGTGTCAAAGCCGCATCTTGATATCGCGCCGTGGCTGATCGTGGTCTTTGCCCAACGCTACGGGGTGACGCATGACGGGCAGCGCTACAAGAATTACTATGTGCCTGAAAGTGTGGGGATTGCGACGGGATTCTTGATTGCGGCCTTGCATAACGCGGGCCTGTCGACCCTGACCCATACCCCCAATCCGATGAAGTTTCTGAACGGGCTTTGCGACCGGCCCGATAGTGAAAAGCCGGTGATGATCCTGGCCGTCGGGCATCCGGCAGATACCGCGACCGTGCCCGCCGTTGCCAAGTTGAAAAAGCCGCTGGAGGCGATTTTGACCATCCGAAAGGGTTGATCGGCTTGCCTCTGCGGGGGCACTGGGGCAGGGTGCGCCGCGCAAGATAAAGAGGTAGCCGATGAAAACCCTGTCAGAAAACAAATGCTTTGGTGGCGTGCAAGGCGTCTATACCCATACGTCCGCCGTTTGCGATTGCGATATGACCTTTGGTCTGTTCTTGCCCAAAGAGGCGGTAGAACGGGCTGTGCCGGTTTTGTGGTATCTGTCGGGCCTGACCTGCACCCATGAAAACGCCATGGTCAAGGCGGGCGCGCAGGCTTGGGCGGCTGATATGGGACTTGCGTTGGTCTTCCCCGATACCTCGCCACGGGGCGAGGGTGTGGCAAACGACGAAGCCTACGATCTGGGTCAGGGGGCTGGATTTTACGTCAATGCCACCGAGGCGCCATGGGCACCGCATTTTCAGATGTGGGATTACCTTGCCGAAGAACTGCCCGCCATCGTCACCGCGAA
>JBAUHP010000417.1:0-2094 GCA_049680345.1 Albidovulum sp.
GCCTCGATCACGAAACTGGGTGATTTTCTTCTGACCGCCGCCGCCGTGGGCGGGATTGTGAAAACCAACGCCTCGATCTCGGGCGCCGAATGTGGCTGTCAGGCCGAGGTTGGCTCCGCCGCCGCGATGGCCGCCGCCGGCCTTGCCGCCGTTCTTGGCGGCACCCCCGAACAGATCGAAAACGCCGCCGAAATCGCACTTGAACACCACCTTGGCATGACCTGCGACCCGGTCAAAGGTCTGGTGCAGGTGCCTTGTATCGAACGCAACGGCCTTGGCGCCATCAAGGCAGTATCGGCCGCATCCCTTGCCCTGCGCGGCGACGGCCAGCATCTTGTCCCCCTCGATGCCGCGATTGAAACCATGCGCCAGACCGGTAAGGACATGCACGAAAAATACAAGGAAACCTCGCTCGGTGGCCTTGCCGTCAACGTCCCCAACTGCTGAACCTGAGCCGCCGGCCCTTCAGGGCAGGCGGCGAGGCAAAAACAATGGCCCCGAAAGGGGCCTCAATTTACCAACAGCAGATCACGCCCCGCCACGTGCATCCCTCACCGCCCGCCAGCCCACAGCCCCCATCACGATCGAACCGCCCAGGATCGTTGCCAACGGCGGCGCTTCGGCCAGGATCACCCAGGCCAGCACCACCGCGATAGGTGTCTCGGCCCCCCCCAACAACCCGACCTCAGCCGCCGGTATCAACCGCGCCCCCTCGGTCATCAAAACCACCGCCAGCGCGAAAGACAGACCAAAAGCCACAAGACAGGCCAGATCCGCGCTGCCCACCGCCAAAGGATCACTCATCACCAGCCCCAGCACGAACAGCTGCAAAGCAGAAACCGCCCCGGCATGCAGCGCCGACACGCCCGAAAAGGCCCGGATCAACACCGTGTAAAGCGCCATCAGCACCGTCATCACCAAGGCCAGCCCATCGCCTGCCAGATGCGGCGCCCCCAACCCACCGGCCACGATCACCCCGACGCCCAAAGTGGCAAGCAAGGCCGATCGCATGACCGCCCCCCGCACCGGCTCCCGGCGCAAGATCCATTCCAAAAATGCCGCCACAAAAGGGGCGACCGTATAGATCAGCGCCACATTGGCGACAAAGGTCAGCCGAAACGCCCCCAAGAACGCCACACTCGCCACACTGCCCACCGTGGCCAGAACCCAGCCGCGCCAGCCAAATGCGCCGCGCCCAATCCCCCGGCACCGCCATTCGGCATAGGCCAAGATGACCAACCCGCCCAAAAGCCCGCGCCATGCCAAAACGGTCCAGACATCAGCTTCTATCAGCCGCACGAACACCCCCGACAAAGCGAATGGCAGGGTCGAGGCCAGAACCAGAACCATGCCCAGATGCCGCGACGCCAGCAAAGCCTTCATGCCTTGGCCTTCCAGTCGCCCGTGGTATTCCACCACCGATGCGGGTTGTCGCGATCATCCAGCCCCTTGGTGCGTCCCGTCAGGCATTCAGCCACCCGGATCACCGGCTCTTGATAAGAATGCACCTGATAGACGGCTTCCACGATCCGCGCCACAACCTCGGCTCCACCGCAGCTCTCAAAAAAAAGGCTCACCACCCCCGGACGTATGCGCACATCTTCCTCGCATCCCGCCACCGCCCCGTCACGTGGCCGGTAACGCTCAACCCCGGCGGCGGTCTGAAAGGCATTGCTGTCATAGGCCTTGCCCATTGTCAGCGGGTCAATCGCCACCACTGCCGCCATGATCCGCTCAACATCCGCCAAAGGCGCTTGAATTTCAATCAGATGCACCGGTTCCATCCGCATTGATGCCGTCTCAAATCCCGCTTGTGCCACTGCTTGTTCCTCATATCCTTGTTGCAATGACCAAGGCTTTCGCACAAGGCTGCTGCCATCTAGCTGGCAACAGTGATCGGGCAAGACATCATCATGCACAAACCCATTCGCATGCTTGAAATCATCGCCACCCTGCGCCGTACCCGTCAGCCCCAGACGGCGGTCGCCATTGCCGAACGCCTTGGCACCTCACGGCGCACCATCTACCGCGACATCGCCGCCTTGCAGGCCATGGGCGTGCCCATCGACGGGGCGGCGGGCCTTGGCTATATCT
>JBAUHP010000418.1:0-5974 GCA_049680345.1 Albidovulum sp.
GTGAGTGTTGGATTTCTTTGACGGGTTGCCGGGGCGCTTGTGCTTTGCCATGCCAATCAAAGGGTACGCAGATGCACAAACTTTCCACGGCACTTGTTTCAACGATACTATCCGGCACGTTTCTGGCGAGCGCATCTTATGGCGCTACAATCAGTGTTTTGCCGGGCCAAACGACCACAGTGACAAGTCCTGTCACTCTTGACGGCCGCTCAGAGGTGAAGGGCACCCTCAACCTTGTGTTCAGGACTTATGAGGAGGTTACCGGCGGTAACGGCGCCACCACCACTGTCACCGAAGATGGCCGCCTTACCAACAACAGCAGTATATTCGTGTATTCCACGGGAACGATCAACAACCTGAGCACATTCACCAACAACTACTTCATTGACAACAAAGGCAGCCTGACAAACCTTGGCACGCTCACCAACAACGATGCCCTCACCAACTTCGGGATCTTTGAAAACAAAGGCGTGGTCATCTCTAAAGGCGGAACCTTCACCAACCTTCGCGATGCCACGCTGATCAATTGGGATACGTTTATCGCCGATAGTTTTCTTAACAATGACGGCGATCTCACCAACGAAGGCACGTTGACCACCTCGGTCTGGCTCACAAACAGCGCAACCGGCACGCTCAGCAACAAGGGCACACTCGACAACCGTCGTTTTATTACCAGTGACGGCACCTTCACCAACAGTGGTGCGGTCAATCTGGCTGCAGGGTCCACATTTGGCAGCGCGGGAACATTCACGCAGACGGCAGGCAGCCTGACTGTTAACGGCACGATGCAACAAGATGCGGTTGCCATCAACGGCGGCAGCGTCGGTAGCAGTGGCACGATCCAGAGCAATCTGGCCCTGTTTGGCGCCTTGATTGGCCCGGGCAACGGCAACATCCCCGGTATCTTGACAATAGATGGCGGTCTCGACCTCGCCGGGGGTTCGACGCTGGCATTCGGCTTGGGCGGACTGTCGGCGGGCACTGGGTATGATCGGTTGAATGTAATGGGCGGCGCCACTCTTGGTGTCGGGACGACATTTGCAATCAATTTTCTGGGGGGCTTCGTCGCGTCGGGCGGTGATTTCTTTGACGTCCTGGTTGCCGGGGATTTTGGTTTCGCCAATCTCAACAGCTTCACCTTCGATTTTGCCGGAACATCGGGCTTCACCTGGGGCACGTCGATTGTTGCCTTCGGCAGCAGTCAGCAAGCTTTGCGGCTGATAGCCTTACCCCTTGTTGCACTGGTTCCCCTGCCTGCTTCGGCCATTTTGTTGTTTGGCGGTTTGCTCGGCCTTGGTGCGGCCGGACGCTGGAAGCGCAAAGCACTATGCCGCTGAAGCGTTTCGGCTTTATCTTGAAGCATCCGATATCGCCTAACGCGTTGAAATCTTTGATTTCAGGCAGTGCTAGGTGATTCACGTTAAAGTCGAAACGCTATAGCACACTGGCAAAACTGCCGAAGACGAGGGCGGATTTGTCACGCCATATTGCCGCTCTCGGAACTTCCCTAAAGCCATCATCGGCTTCAGGTTTCTGGGATTTCCGATGCCGTCTTGTGTGATGGCGAAATAGGCAGCGAAATACGGTGGTGATTTCAAGGGCACCAATCGGGCTTGCCCATAGGGTGACAACGAAGGTCTCCACAGCGGCCAAGATCAATCATCGCATTTGTGCCAAGAATGACGCCAAGCGCGCACGGCGGTTCGCACCTATATTCAGGGCAGCGTGCCCCGATCAGTCCTTGAAGTTCCGGCTTTCCTTGATCTGATCCCAGGCCCAGACCACCTCTTGCAAACGCTCCTCATCCGATCTGTCGCCGCCGTTCATGTCGGGGTGCAGATCCTTGACCAGGCTCTTATATTGCTTGCGGATCTCGGGCTTGGTCCAGCTGTCACGGGCCTCAAGAATATCAAGGGCCTTGCGTTCGGTCGGCGGCAGTTTGCGGCCCAATGACCGTCCGGGATTCATTGTGGCATTGGCGCCCAGAATTTCCATCGGGTCTGCCACCCCGAGCCTTTGCCAAGCGCGATCCTCCGATCCGGGTTTGCCGAAGGGTTTGGTTTCGCGCCCCCAGACCCGGTCTTTGTCGATGAACTTTTCAAAGTCATCCTCGCTCGACCCCTGAAAGAAATTCCACTTGAGGTTATATTCGCGCGCATGTTCGCGGCAAAACCAATAGTATTCGTCAAGCGTATCGGGTGACTTCGGTGCACGGTATTTTCCGGCCTCGGTGCATCCGGAACTATCGCATGCGCGGGTCGAGGTTTCGGAGGCCCCGGACATGCCGCGCTTGCCTTTGGTCCGCCGCTTTTTGTCGGAGGCGGCCGAAATATCGAATCCGAATGGGTCGTTCTTGTTCATGCGGGCCTCGGGTTCTGGGCTTTTCGACTCGGGCTGCCGAGTTTAGGGGTTTTGGCGGAGCTTTGAAGAGGGGAAGAGGATAAAATGCAGGTTAGTGCGGAAATACATACGAAATTGCTGGCGGCATTCGCGCCGCGCCAGCTTGAGGTTGTCGATGACAGCGAAAGCCATCGTGGCCATGCGGGGTTTCGCGAGGGGGGCGAAAGTCATTTCCACGTCCTTTTGCGCAGCGCCGCGTTTGCCGGGCAAAGCCGACTGGCCCGCCACCGCGCCGTTCATGATGCGCTTGGCGCCGATCTGATCGGGCGCATTCATGCGCTGTCGCTTGATATTGATACCTGAGGCTCGGGCACGTCCTTGGTTCTTGCGGCCCCAAGTTTCGGGGCGCTGCCTTTTTCGTGCATCTTGATTTGCGGCACATCTGCGGTCTGGGCCGCAGACGAAAGTACGAGGCGCTGAATGGGGGCATTGGCAGCTTGCGTCACGGCACGGCGAAACACCAGGACGTTCACAAAGACCGTGCGGCGCCCGGTGAATCCTGCGCGCTCTTCCGAGGGCAAAGTGTCAGAGCGCAAATATTCCCAGCCGTCGCGCGCCTGAGTGTTCATGATATCTGCCATGGTCTGGGCAAACCGGTCTGACGTCGTCTTGACGCCGCGCTTCTTTTCGCCGCGTAGGGGGGCCGGAATGACCTGATATTCAAAGCACTGCATCTTAACCTCGAAACTGATGTCGGCACGCAGCATAGACGAAGCGAGGACTGAGGGCCACTGCTGAGGCGCGGTTGGCGCGTCTGTCGGCGCTTAGTTGCAACAATGCCGCGGGCGATTGGGGGGAACGGGTAGCCCGGGCGCGCGTCTGCTGGGATCAAATGCCCAGTTTGCGCGCCACCATTTCGTTCACAACCGCCGGATTGGCCTTGCCGCCGGTGGATTTCAGCACCTGACCCACGAACCAGCCAGCCAGTTTGGTATTGGCCTTGGCCTTTTCCACCTGTTCGGGGTTGCCCGCGATGATCGCATCCACCGCAGCCTCGATAGCACCGGTATCGGTGACCTGTTTCATCCCGCGCTCGGCCGCAATGACAGCCGGATCGCCGCCTTCGGTCCACAAGATCTCAAACAGATCTTTGGCCATCTTGCCCGATATTTCGCCAGAGCCTAGCAAATCAAGCATACCACCAAGTTGGGCGGTTGAGACCGGGCTGTCGGCAATGGTTTTGGCTTCTTTATTCAGCCGACCGAACAGTTCATTTATCACCCAGTTCGCGGCTTGTTTGCCATCACGGCCTTTGGCGACGTCTTCGAAAAAGGCAGCGGAATCGAGATCGGCGGTCAGCACATTGGCGTCATAATCGGTCAGGCCGAAATCACCCATGAACCGCGCCTTCTTAGCATCGGGCAATTCGGGCATGGCGGCTTTGATATCATCAACCCAGGCCTGCTCTATCTCCAAAGGCAGAAGGTCGGGACAGGGGAAATAGCGGTAATCATGCGCCTCTTCCTTGGAGCGCATGGAGCGGGTTTCCCCCTTGTCGGGATCATAAAGCCGGGTTTCTTGCACGACCGAGCCTCCATCTTCGATGATGGCGATTTGGCGGCGGGCTTCATATTCAATCGCTTGTTGAATGAAGCGCATGGAGTTCATGTTCTTGATCTCGCAGCGCGTGCCGAGATGGGCGAAATCCTGCGTCGCCTGATATTTTTCATAGTCGCCGGGACGGCAGACCGAGACGTTGACATCGGCGCGCAGATTGCCGTTTTGCATATTGCCATCGCAGGTGCCTAGATATCGCAGGATCTGGCGCAGTTTGACGACATAGGCCGCAGCCTCTTCGGGGCCGCGCATATCGGGGCGGCTGACAATCTCCATGAGGGCGACACCGGTGCGGTTGAAATCGACGAAAGACATGGTTGGATCCATATCGTGGATCGACTTGCCCGCATCTTGTTCCAGATGGATGCGTTCCACCCGAACGCGCCGCGCGATGCCGGGGGCCATATCAACGATAATCTCACCCTCACCCACAATCGGGTGATAAAGCTGAGAGATCTGGTAGCCCTGCGGCAGATCGGGATAGAAGTAATTCTTGCGGTCAAAGGCGGAGCGCAGATTGATCTGGGCTTTCAGGCCAAGGCCGGTGCGCACCGCCTGGGCCACACAATATTCGTTGATCACCGGCAACATGCCGGGCATGGCGGCGTCAACGAAGGCGACGTTTGAATTGGGCTCTTGGCCAAATTCGGTCGAGGCGCCCGAGAACAGCTTGGCGTTGGAGGCGACTTGCGCGTGGACCTCCAGCCCGATTACCAGTTCCCAATCATGCTTGGCCCCGGCAATGACTTTGGGTTTCGGGGCTTCAAAGCTAAGATCAAGCATCGGTTGCGTCCTTTTTCCGTCCGCCTGCTTTTAGGCCAGCTGCGGGGCTGAGACAAGCCGCGCTGTGGCGGGCCAGGGGGCTTTGTTTTGGCGGTTTTCTGGCGCACGGAGTAGCGTGCGATCCGCAAGGCATGCCCAAAAAACTACGACAGCCGGAAAAGCCGCGCGATTTCTTCCAAGGCTTCTTTTTGGCGCGTTGAAAGGCCGCCGCGCCCGCTGGTTGCCGTATCGTTGAGCACTTTCATCAAGGGGTCCAGCGTTTCAATCCCGCCGATTTTGACCAAGCGGCGGGCGATGCGGTTGATGGCCGATTGCGGCCCGCCACTTTCGTTGACCAGCCAGCGGCCAAGGACCATGATCTCTTCCGCGATGGCGGGTGTCAGGCCCAGCCGGTTTTCAAATGCCGCGATCAAGGCGTCTTGATCTTCGCGGCTTGGCAGACCACCAAGTTCGAGAAAGGCCAATCCGACCCCACCAATGGCCAGCTTTGGATCATCAATATTTTCGACCGGATGGGTATTGGCGCGGCGTCGAAAGCCAAAGCGGCGCGCAGCACCCAAAACGTCACCGGCCATATTGGACAGCTCATGCGTTACTCTTGCGGCATCGCGTGCGCGTGAGGCCCAGAAAAAAGCAGCGGCCACAAGGCCCAGCAGACCGACAATGTAAGGCATTACAAACCCTCAAACTTCACCAAGACGCCTTCGTCGTAGTGATACTCACCGTAGGACCGTGGCAAAAAAATGGTGGCGAAGTCAATAGTCTGCACAACCTTGCGGGGAATTGGCGGCGACTTTTGGGGCCCGTCAGCCTACCCTTGTTCTAGGAAAATGGGTGCTGCTTAATGTTGCGCGGAGAAAGCCGCGTTTTGGTCTTCGAGTTCGGCGCGCCAGATCGGCACATTTCGGGTCTTGAATTCCTGCCCCAAGCGATCGGGCGAAAAGGCGTCGGTTGCCGGCAAGGCCACGCTGGCGCCATTGGTGGTATGCAGCAGGCATTTCGCCCCGCCCAGACCATCGCCCGAAATCACAACAGCGCGCAGATCACGCCATTTGATACGGTACGTACCCGCGAGACTGTAATATTCGACGCCTCGTTCGTTCAGGCGAAAGCCTTCAGCCTCATTCAAAACCAGTCGCACGATGATCATGCCCAAAAACGGGCCGCAAAGTATGGCGGCCATAAAGCCCCAGCCTTGCGCAGAGGCAAAGTAAAGCACCAACATGGTGATCCA